>CAZWZZ010000522.1:0-5157 GCA_964638395.1 uncultured Caldilineaceae bacterium | reverse complement strand
TCTGGTACGCGGAAAGTTGATCTTGTAGGTTTCAAAAACCTGCAAGGTCTGGTACAGAACCAACGCCGTACATCACTCACACCTACAAGGTTTTTGAAACCTTGCAGGTGGCGAACTGACACCTACAAGATTTTTGAAACCTTGCAGGTGGCGAACTGACATCGACAAGGTTTTTGAAACCTTGCAGGTGGCGAACTGACACCTACAAGGTTTTTGAAACCTTGCAGTATCCAAATCGTCGAAGGGACCAAAATGTTGTTGAACATAGGCTTAAGAACAGGGATTACTGGAATTAACGGATTACAATCAACAAATCCGACCATCCTGGCGATCCGTGTTCTAAACAGTAACGCCAAAACTTTTCAGGATGTCTTTGACTACTACACAATTAAAATGATTAGGGACAAAAAACCTATATAAATTTGTCCGATTCTATGTAAAAATAGTAATTACCCTTAACAATTATTAATCCATTCGCCAATCCCGAACCTGATGACTCATATCTTGCTAATCAGTCCCGACAATGCCTTATTCGATTCGTTCCGAACCGCCTTACCCACCCTTGTTGAAATTATTCAACTCCCCTCCCTGGCCGAAGCCCAACCCTATCTGGCTGCGGCCCAAAGTAATGAAGCCCCGATTGATCTGATTTTGCTCCATGCCCGACATACGGAATTGCTGGTCAAGATGTGCAAATCATTGCGGATTAGCCGGGCGGTGGCTAAAATTCCCCTGGTTGTTCTTCTGAATAATCCCGAAGATCGTCGCCAAATGTTGGCCTGCGGTGCCGATGATTACCTGCTGTTACCGCTCATCCCTGCCGAGATCAACGCCCGAGTCGAGGCTTATTTGCGCTCCCCCCTGCAAATTTTCCGCAGCCTCTCCTCGGTCATCGAACATCTGAAAAAACGAATCACCTCGGCTGATGCCTGGGAGCAGTGTCTCCACAGCGTCAGCAAAATCTTCAAAGCCTCAGCCGCCTGGGTTTTTTTGTTAGATAAAGCGAGTGAGCGGACGGTGTTGATCGGGGGCCACAACATCCCTCCCCTGTTGACCCAAAAAGAGGATAACCTCTATCAAGAGATCGCTGCCCTTTTTCAGATGTTAGCCCAATCGGAAGGGGCGCTGTTCCGGGAAATCATCGGCCCGTACCAGGCCTGGCCCCGCCGACCCGATACGGATGATTTGATGTACCATATTTTGGTTCCCCTCTACAGTGGGCAGCAGTTGTTTGGCGTGTTGACCCTGGCTTATAAAGAACAGTCCCCTTTGTCCAGTTTCGAGCGGCAAACGCTCAATATTCTGGGGCAAAATATAGGCGTTTTTCTGGAGTCCCATCGTATTCAGGAAGAAATTCAGAGCTACGCCACGCAGAACGCTTTTATGGTCTTGATTGCCCGGACGATTAGCGAGCGGCTCGATTTGAACTCGATTTTGTCGCTCACGTTGGAGCAAGTGGTGCCGCTGGTCAACGCCTCCGGCGGGGATATCTGGATGTTGGGCGCGGATGAGACCCACCTCGATTTGACCTCGTCATTGGCCTCACCGCTGGGCCATCGCCAGGAGCAGCGTCGGTTGTTGGGGCAGGGCTTGATCGGGTGGGTCGCCGCTCGGAACGAAGCCGTCTACACGACGGAACCGGCTCAAGACCCCCGCTACGACGTTCACGTGGATCAACTGGGGGACTTTGGGGCTTACTCGCTGGTGGCCGTTCCTCTTAACCATCGTAATAAAGTGATCGGTGTCTTAGCTGTCTACAGCAAGCAGACGACCCTGTTCACGAACCGGGATACTATTTTGTTAGAAGGGATCGCCAGCCTGACCGCCTCGGCCATCGCTAATGCCCGCATGTTACAGGAGTTGCGGGAGAATGCCGAGCAACGCCGCATCCTGTATGAGATGAGCCAGCAAATTGCCGCCGGCTTAGATTTACAGGCGACGCTCGACCGGACCTTGCCCTGGATTGGGCGGCTGTTCGATGTTGAAGTGGGGTTGTTGTGGATTGTCGATCAGAATAAAAAAAATTTACAGTTGGCGGCTGGCCTGGGGATCAATGTGGCCGGTGGCGAGGAAAAGATAACGGTTCCCGTCGGGAAAGGGATTATCGGCCAGGTGGCTGAAAATGGGAAGACGCTGTTGACCAATGACCCGCTCAATCGGCCTGATCTCGATGAGATGTTGTTGGAAATATTGGAAGTTGTGCCCCGGAATATCCTGGCTGCGCCGATGACCTATCACGGTCAAGCGATTGGGGTCTTGAGCCTGATTAATAAAAATGACGGTCTTTTTGATGAGACCGATAGGACATTGCTCTCGACAGCCCTGGAAATTATCGCTGTGGCGGTCGGCAATGCCCGGCTGTATACACAAACGGTCTCCTTGATGGAAGAGCGGGAGCAGTTGCACCAGCAGATTTTGCAGGCCGAGCGGCTGGCCACATTGGGCCGGTTGACGGCGGCCCTCTCCCACGAAATCAACAACCCGATGCAGGCTATCCAGGGGGCGCTGACCCTGTCGTTGGAAGAAATCAACAACCCCTCAGAGTTGGAAACCTATATTCACCTCAGCCTCGACGAGTCGAGCCGGGTGGTCAATCTGCTCAACCGGATGCGACAGGTGTACCGGCCCCAGACGGATATGATGGAGTTGATTGATCTGCACAACATTTTGCAGGAAACGATTGCCCTGGCCCGGAAGGAGCTAAAGCGTCAAAATATCAAACTCCACGCCGATTTGGCCGCCGATTTACCCCGGTTGAATATGGTGGCTAATCAAATCCATCTCGTCTTCCTGAGCCTGTTGCTCAACTTGAGCGATGCCATCGGGGCGGTAGATCAGCGCGACCTGTATCTGCGCTCTTATACAACCGGCAATGTGGTCCGCATCGAGTTTTCGACCCACATTTCCGCGCTGCCGATGGGGGATTGGTTGGATGCTTTCAAATCGAACGGCAATGATAACGAGGTCAGTATGAGTTTGGGCCTCTCCCTGAGCCAGGACATCATTGTAGCCCACGGCGGGGTCATCGAACTGGACCGGCAAGGCAAGCGGGTGGTGTGCCGCATCGAGTTACCCATTCCGGAGATGGTGGATGAGACACAGTAGGCACGATTTTATGTAAAAAATCCTAAACAACGGAGCCAGAACTATGCAACGACCACGACTACTAATTGTTGATGATGAACCTAACGTTCGCTTTATTTTGGAGCGTGCCCTCCAACATGAAGGGTACAGTTTGGATATTGCCGCCAGCGGGGCCGAAGCCCTCCCCAAAATCACTCAGGCTGACCCACCCTACGACTTGTTAGTTCTTGATCTCCAGATGGAGCCGGTGGATGGTCTGCAAGTCTTACACACGGCTCGGGAGCAAGACCCGGAGGTAATCGTCATCATCTTGACGGCCCACGGGTCGATGGAGAGCGCCGTGGAAGCCTTGCGGTTAGGGGCCTTTGATTATTTGCTCAAGCCGGCCACGCCGGAATCGATTCGCCAACGGGTACGTGAGGGCTTGCAACAGCGGCAACATGCTTTGCAGCGCAAAAATCTGTTGGGCCAGATCGACACCTTGCGCCAGGCGTTGAACAGCCTCGACTCGGATCAGGAGTTGATTTCGCCGCCGCCGCTGAGTACCCGCTTCGTCCGCTCCGGCGAATTGGTCATCGACCGTCACCATCGTCAGGTGACGATGAGCGACAAACTTCTCGATTTGACAACGACGGAGTTTGATCTGTTATTATGTTTGGTCGTGGCCACGCCCAAGCCCCTCTCGCCCCGGCAATTGGTCAATCGGGGGCTGGGCTATGATTGTGAGGATCAAGAAGCCCGCGATATTATCAAATGGCATATCCACCACCTGCGGCGTAAAATCGAGCCGGAGCCTTCCACGCCCCAATATATCAAGACGGTGCGTCATCAAGGGTATCTCTGGTTAAATGGCGAACAACAGCCGGCTGAGGCTTGAGTAGCGCCCCAGATTGGAGCAGTTTCAAAAACTGCTCCAATCTTCACTGTAATCTTCACCAATCTTCACCAATCTCCAAGCGCCCTGCAAGTTGCTGCAAACTTGCAGGGCGCTTTGTGTGGCCAACCGGTCGACCACCTTCTGAACGACCTTTGTTCCACCCCCAACCTTTCCCAACCTTTCCCAACCCTGTTTTCTGGTGAAAGCTGTTATAGTTAAGCTATAAACATTGCGAGAGAGACCGCCCAATGAGTAGTAACAAACATATTTTGATCGTCGATGATGAAGAAGCAATCCTGACCGTCCTCAAGAGTAGCCTCAAAAAATTAGGGGCGAACAACTATGATGTGGTGACGGCTCGGGATGGCTTTGCTGCGTTGACCGAGCTACAAAAACAGAAATTTGATGTGGTCATCACCGATTACAACATGGCGGAAATGGATGGCCTGGAGCTAATGGAAACCGTTCGTTATCTCCAACCCACGGCCAAAGTGTTGATGATTACAGCCTATGGCAATGATATGTTGGAAGCGGAAGCCCGCCGTTTGCAAGCCTACCGCTATTTGACAAAGCCGTTGGAGATCGACACCTTTCGGCGTATCGTCCAGGAAGCTTTGGGCGATTTTACGGCGAAGCGGGCCGGGGTTTTGATCCTTTCCAATGAAAAACATGGCCAGGTTAGTCAGGTGATGGGACAGTTGCAGGCCGATGTTGGCGCTCGCTGTACATTTCTAACTAATGCCGAGGGACGGACCATCGCCCGGACAGGCCAAACGGACAAGCTGCCTATGACGGAGATTGCTTCCCTCCTCGGTGGGGGGATGGCCACTCTGACAGAGGCCGGTCGAACCTTGCACGATGCCCTGGACAATATCAACCTGGCCTATCACGAGGGCAAACGGGAACATCTATACGCGATCAATATTGGCCATCATCTGTTACTTGTCCTGATTATTGAGCGCAGCCCTTACAGTAGCCGGCTCGGATCGGTTTGGTATTATGCCCGCCAAGCGGCCATCTCTCTTCGGGATATGCTGCGTGAGGCGGAATATGCCGACCCCCAGCAGGTGTTTGATGCCTCTATCGAGCAGGCTTTCAATACGGAACTCGATAAATTGTTGAATAATTCTTGATCTACTACCAGAATCAGTTGGGCACGAAGGAGAATGTGATGACCCAAGATCACCATAATAATC
>CAZWZZ010000521.1:1572-5163 GCA_964638395.1 uncultured Caldilineaceae bacterium | reverse complement strand
TTTGCACCGCGCCATCCAGGGGTTGACCGCCGCCACGAGCCTGATTGATGCGGCCAGCGGTGCTTTCATCCAAATCAAACCCCTCCTCGCCGCCGCTGCGTTGGGCCAGCAGCCGTTGGACGGCCTGGTTGCCCACCTTCTGTTGCAGATTAAGGACAGTGGCCGCCGTGGGGTTGACATCCTTTTGGGGAATGTCCGACTCCACATTTGACTTCGCAGGATTAACCCGGCTCTTTTCCTCAGAAGAGGTTAATTCTCGGCTCACGTTCAACTCCTTTCATTGCGCTTTGATCGGTGCCGCTCGTTAGAAATATTAATTTTTGATTAATTGGATAAAATCATTTTATCAGACTATCCACATTTAGCATAATCTTGTTGGTCTGACCAAATTCTCGTTGTTCGTTGTAGGCCGTCTCTTCATCGGCCACATCCTGCTGAAACTTATCGAAAATGTCATTGACCATAACTGCCGGTTGCTCTAAAAGATGTTGCTGGAGAACAAAGACGCGCCGCAACACCATATCCAAGCGCTGCTGTTCCTGGCTGTGCATTTTTTGGAGCATGCCCTGCCACTCGGTCTTGAGCCGTTCCGGGGCGTTGTCCCACACCATGCCAATCCATTGTTGGGAGATTTGGATCTCATCCTCATGCTCATCCTCTTCCCCCACCAACCCGTTGATTAACCGGAGCCAGGCCAATTTATCGACATCGGCCGCCTTATCCCAACCGGCCCCAACCCACCGGGGCAGATGGACCGTGGTCAGCACCGTCACATCCACCTGTTTGATTACCCCATTTTCTACGTTGGGCCGGTATTGATACTCATACTCATACCACGCCTCCGGGGGATGCACCTGCTCGGCCACTTCGGCCAGGCTGTTGCCCGACACCTCATACTCCTCGATGACCGGCTTTTCGATTTTAACCTGGCCCGCCTCAACCAGCTCATCGGCCTTCTTTTGAGCCTGGTCCGCTTCCTGAGCCGCCTGGCGTTGAGCGATCATCTGCTGGATGGCCCGGTTGCCGACCTGCTGTTGGAGGGCTGTCAAGCCGTAGCGATCTCCATTGCCCCCGTTCTTATGAACACGGGGTCTGGAGGCGGTTTCTTCTTCTCTTCTATATTGTTTTCGTCGTTTGGGATTGACCCATCGCCCTGCCATGATCGACCATCTCCATCATTTCAGTATCACTGATCTACACAATCGAGCCGATTTTCAGTCATCATAGCCGTCCCCCTTTAGGGTGTCGGCTGACTCATCATCGCCGGGCTAAATTGATTGGCCCACCACCCGGCATAATATTTCTCCGAATCGAGCTGGCTAAACACCTGGATCAAGGCCCGCATCCGCTCATCCGAGTCGGGCAGGGCGTTGGCCTGATAGACCGCCGTGCGGATGTCATCGGGATATAGCGACACAAAGTGGATGCGCTCCCCGCTATCTTGCGTCCGCACAAAGAATGGCGCATCCATCCGCTTCGGATCGATCCCAAACTCAACAGCCACAATCGAGCCGTCCGGGGCTTCGGAGTGAACCATCTCCACCAACTCTTCTTGGTTATCAAGCCCTCGCTTCATAAGATCATCCATTGTGGCATTCAAATCCTGCGGAGCCGGGTTATGGAAGCCCGGTTCATCCGCCGCGCCGGGGTGGAAATGGGCCACGGTCTCCCACCCGTCGCCCGGTCCCCGAACGCCGCCCTGTTGGCCCTGAATGGCGATGTACTCGTAACTGCCATCCGGCTTGGCCCGGCGATAGAGGCCCGCCTCTATTCCGTAGGGCGATCCCCGTCGCGCCGCGTCGATGTAGACGCTGTGAACGATGTCGTAATTGTCGCCCTGCGCCAGCACGGTTCCCGGCGCCGGAAAATCTCTCGGCGGGGTCAGGCTGCCAGTTGGCCCCTGTTCGCCGACATCTCGACCGGTTCGGGTTCCGACCTCGGTCACTTCATCCTCAAAATCGCTACCCGCTCGACTCCATTGCCCGGTTGCTTCTTCATCAAAATCGCTGCCCGCTCGGCTCCACTGCCCGGTTGCTTCTTCATCAAAATCACCGGCCCGGCTCCATTGACCGGTCACTTCGTCATCAAACGGTTCGGTGACGGCCCGGTTGCGGCTCATCCCGGCCATTTCATCCAGCATCCCCTGCGCCCGGCGCAGGGCCTCGAAGTCGGTGACGGGGCCATTCTCGGCAATGTTGCGTAACGTAGCGAAAAATTCGGCGGCCCGATCAATGTCATTATCCAAGGCCCGCATCACCCCTTGCCATAGCTTATCGAGATTGCCGTGGATGAGAACATTCTCCACGGTTTCTTGCCCCAGAATCTCGGCCAATTCTTCGACGAACTCCACGTTGGGTTCGTAGGCCATCCGCTCGGCTCGCGGCCCCATGTGGATGCGGGCAATCCATTCGGTGATGCCCTCATCCAGGAAGCTACCGATTTCTCGACGCATCCCCGGAGCCATGCCGTCAATAATCATATGAACGGCCTCGTGCAGCACCGTGACCGACTCCTGCGCCGCCGGGCCAAAATGAATAAAACCGGTGGCCGGGTCGTAAAAAGCGCCATAATCTAAAGGATCGGCATCGGGATGGTTGCGCCGCAGGGCGTTCCCAAAGGCTTCCCAGTCGGTGTGAAAATAGACGTGTTCAAATGGCTCGATGGGTCGCTTAAAGACTTTCTGACAAAATTCGGTCAGGTCGGCAGCCGTGGTGAAAAGGCCGTGTTCCACCCCTTTTTCGGCCCACTCTTTGGTGAGAGCTTCCGGCGTCTCTTTCGCGGCCCGCTTCGGTTCACGCCCAAAGTCGAGCGACTCATCCTGCGATTTCTTGACCAAATCAGCCAACGTTTCCCGATCCATGACCTGGGTCACCTCATCCGCCTCATCCCACAGGCCGCCCCCAATCTCGGTCGTCTCCTCCCCGAAGTCGGTCGCCGCCCGACCGGCAGCGTCGGTCGCTTCCTCATCGACGGCGCTCCAGGGGCCGGGCAGAGTTTTTTGTCGAGCGCCGTGTGCGCCGCTCTCCACAGCCGCCGTCGCCGCCGACGTGCCCCCGACGAACTCACCTAACTGCTGCCCGGCGGACGAATTCGGCTCGACCAGCAGCAGCAATTCTTCGGCGCTCTTGCCGCTCCGGCGCACGGTCTCCTCAACGCCCACCTCGCTGATGGCCTGCTCGATGACCATCTGCCGTTCAGCCAGACTGACCGCCCCGCCGCTGACCGGCTCCAACGCTCCGGCAGCCCGCAAGCTCTCCAGGCCATCCAGAGCGCGACCTCCGGCGGCCAGGCCCGCTTCGGCCAACTCCCCGGCGATTTCGACCCCGCCCCGCAGAGCGCGATAGCCAGCCTTGACGCCTGCTTTGGCCGGGGCGTAAACATCCAGCAGGGCAAAGGCCGTATCCAGAATGGCGCTCATCAAGGCCGCGTCAACCTGACCCTCTGAGACAATGGCCGTGTCGCTCTTGACGTTCGTTTCGGCAGCCTCGGCCAGGTCTAAATATTTCTCCCAGCTCATACCGGCTTGCAGACCGCTAACGCAGATGTGATCGTCTGTTCGGAAGTTATCGAACACATTCAAAATTACCAACA
>CAZWZZ010000521.1:0-1562 GCA_964638395.1 uncultured Caldilineaceae bacterium | reverse complement strand
ACCGCCGGCCCCTAAGCCGGCCGCAAACAGAACCGCCGCCGTCCCGCCGGTAGCGATGGTGGAGAAAATAAAGGCCGCCGCCGCCAACGATCCCAACCCCAACGCGATCCAAAATTCGCGGGACTCTTCATCGTCTAACGCCTCCTGAGCCGTCCATTTCAGGAAGGGCTGGTTCCATTGAAAGCCCTGCGGCGAGGGCATCCCGCTGAGCAGTTGGGCGTGGAGCGGTTTCAGGTCGTAATATTCGATGTCACCCCCGATTTTGTCATAGGTGGATTGGATGTTGCCCATCAACCCTTCCAGAGCTTTGCTGATCGTGGCTCGCGCTGTGTCGGGGGCGGTCTCGGCCGTTTCGCCTAGCTTATCAACATTGTCCTCCCGCAGCATAGCGTGAATGGCCGGATATTTGTCGGCCACCTGGTTGATGAGCGCTTGCAAATCATCGTGAGATTTTTTGATGTCGTCCCAGGCCGCCGTCTCCACCTCGAGCCGCCCATAGGGATCGGCGGTGTGCATCGGTTTTCGTTTCGGATCGAAACGGGCCACTTCGGTGCGGCCCGGTCCCCAATTACTGACCCCGACCGTATCATACCCAACCGGGACCTGGCGCAACGCTTTTTGAGCCTTCAGCGCGTCGGCCACGTAAACCATCATATTTTGGGTCTCTTCCATCTCCTTCGATTGATCTTGGGTGCGGGGGCCAACTAACCCGTCGATGCCCAACCGCTCGAATTCTTCCCGAACGTACAGCTCATTTTCCACCAGGTATTTCTTGGCCAGTAGCTCGACATCCTCTGCGAAATATCCCTGCAACCGCTGAACCAGCGGCAACTCATCCACCGGAACCCCGGCCTCGTAACTCTTTTTCCAGACCTTAAAAAATTTCGGCTGGGCCAGAAGCTGTTCCAACTCAGCCCCAAAGCTGCCCCAAATCTGGTACATCTTGGATACTTTTGCGCTGTATCCATACCAGGCGCTGTAGGAATTCATAATGATGTCGATCAGCTCGAGTCGTTCCTGGGGCGTGGCCAGACTGTAGTTATCGACCGCCATCGCGTCGGAAATATCTTTATTTTTGATGGCGTCCTGGATGATCTGTTGATCCGAACGATCATCGAACAGCAAGCGTTGGACGGTACGCTCGGTCTGGTAAGCTGCGTCAGCTTCTCCCGGCTGGGTATTCGCCAACATCCGCTGCACGTGCTGATTGCCCTGCACCTGCCCCATCTCAAGCGCGACAGCCTGGCGTTGCGCGGGCGCTAATCGAGGGTCTGTCAACCAGGCGGCTTGGGTGTCCATCGACCCGTTTCTGGCCATGCCGCCGAGGGCCGGCGTCCCCCCCTGCTTTGGCTGTTTGGAAGCGGTTTTCGCTTCGTTACGGGAACGGTTCGATTTTTTCGTTGATTTCGTCGATTTGGACTGGGTTGTGTGTCTCTGTTTGGGCATTGTTGTCCACCTGCTACCGGTCTGGCAAAATTGGTCTGATTCTCCAAATCTTACCAACGCCTTTTTTATCAATGTAGCAGGTCTTTAGTTTCCGCTAAAAAGAGAAAGAGAAAGCA
>CAZWZZ010000520.1:0-5171 GCA_964638395.1 uncultured Caldilineaceae bacterium | reverse complement strand
CATCCCCTCCAGGCTGGCAGCCTGGCTATTGATGCGGCTAACGACGGGGCAGGTACGTGCGGTGGCCCAGACCAGCGCGGTCAGAGTCGTATTGATATCGCGGGGATTAATGATCCCGCTCCTCCGACGTGTGACATTGGAGCTTATGAATTTACCGGAACGCTACCCGGCCTTAGAATTCTAGATGCACCAACGGTGATTGAAGGAAATCCGGGCGATAATGTGACCGTTCAATTTACGGTGGAACTGACGGCGACGTTCAACGCTGATGTATCGGTCGATTTTACCACAGCGGACAATAGCGCCTTGGCCGGGTCGGATTATGTGACCAACACTGGCACGCTAATTATTCCGGCTAATACCTTGACTGGCACAATAACCGTGAATGTCATCGAAGATACAATCATCGAGACACCCCTCAACGAAAATTTCTTCGTCAATCTCTCCAATCCCAATGGGGCTTTCATCGTTGAGGCCCAAGGCATCGGCACCATCACCGATGATGATGCGGCTACGGTCTCTATTGGCGATGCCCCGCTAGTGACAGAGGGCGACCCACCGGGCACGACCCCCATTTCTTTCCCGGTCACACTCTCGAAAAGTAGCACCGAGGTCGTCACGGTGACTTATCGGACGGCGGATAATACAGCCACAGCCGGGAATGATTACACCGCTGTGACCGCCGGACAACTTGTCTTTCAGCCGGGCGAGACAAACAAAACAATAGATATCGATGGGATACGAGACACGACTCCCGAAGGTACCGAAGATTTCTTTGTCGAATTAACCGGGGCGCAAAATGCAGTCGTTGATGCTGTCCAAGATCAAGGAACCGGCACAATCAACGATGATGATACTGTGGCGGCGACACCGGTCGTCTCCATCAGTGGTCCGGTGTCGGTAGCGGAAGGGGATACGGGCACAACGAACGCTACGTTCGATGTTTCTCTTTCAGTGGCCAGCACAACGCCGATTACCGTTTTTTTCAGTACGGCTGACGGCACGGCGACGGGGGGGACGGACTATACCGCCTTCACCGACGAACCGCTTGTCATTCCGGCCAATACGACCAACGCCACGATCACGATTCCGGTCAATGGCGACACTGTGGATGAGCCGGATGAGACGTTTATCGTGACATTGGTCAATGCGACAGGCGCAACGGTTTCGGCTACCCAAAACCAGGCAACCGGTACGATCATTGATGATGATGTCACGGCCGGACAACCCACGGTGTCTATCAGTAATGTGTCTCTTAACGAAGGTAACTCCGGAACCATCACGGTGACCGTAGAAGTTACGCTGTCCGGTCCCAGCGCCTCGACAATCACCGTAGATTACAGCACCAGTGATGGTACGGCTACTGCCGGCGAAGATTATGAAGCCGCCAGTGGGACAATCACCTTTCCGCCAAACAGTACCAGCCAGACAATTACTGTACAGATCACCGGCGATACTACCACAGAAGAGGATGAAAATTTCAAGATTACGCTGAGCAATCCGGTTAATGCCACCATTGATACCGGTGAAGGTATTGTGACTATCCTTAATGATGATAGTAGGACGGGTACAAAAGATGATGATAGCGACGACGACGATGATGACGATGACGATAGCAGCCCTGCGCCGCCACCCCCGGCCTCATCGAGCGCTCCGCCAGCCTCCTCAGCCCCCCCGGCTGAGCAGCCCTCGCTGCCGGTCGCTGTCTTGCCGGAAACGGGGCTCTCTGCCCCGGCTACGACGCCGTGGTGGCCGTTAGCCACCGTCGTTGGCGTGGGCAGTATAGCGACCCTGGCCTGGGTGTTTCGCCGTCGCCGAGAGGATGAAGCGGAACCGGAGGCAGTGACAACCCCGGAGAAAACCGAGTAACTTGTCAGGGACGGGAATTTAAAAATAGCGGATGGCTAAACCATCCGCTATTTTTAGTTGTAGAGGCTGCTCAATTTAATGGAGTATTTTGCTCAAAAAGAGCTTGGTGCGTTCATGCTTGGGATTGTTGAACAAATCGTGCGGGGTCGTGTCCTCGACGATGCTGCCCTCATCCATAAAAATGATGCGGTCGGCGGCGTTGCGAGCAAAGCCCATTTCGTGGGTGACGACGACCATCGTCATCCCCTCTTTGGCCAGGTTGAGCATCACATCGAGAACTTCTTTAATCATCTCCGGGTCGAGGGCGCTGGTTGGCTCATCGAAAAGCATCACTTTGGGATTCATAGCCAGGGCGCGGGCGATGGCCACCCGTTGCTGCTGCCCCCCGGAGAGTTGGCTGGGGTAGACAGCCTCTTTTTCAGGGATACCGACTCTCGCTAACTGCTGCCGGGCAATGTCGATAGCTTCCGCTTTTTTTCGCTTGCGGACAACACGCTGGGCGATAGTGATATTTTCCAGAGCGGTCAGGTGGGGAAAGAGGTTGAATTGCTGAAAAACCATGCCGATTTCACGGCGGACGGCGTTGATATCTTTGGTTCTTTTGCTCAAGTGAATGTCATCGATCCAGATATCGCCGGCGGTCGGCACTTCCAGATGGTTCAAGCAACGAAGCAGTGTCGATTTGCCCGACCCGCTGGGACCGACGATGACCACCACTTCACCCGCCTGGATTTCTAAACTGACGTCGTTGACGGCTTGAACCGACCCAAAATGTTTGTCCAATTTCTCAACGACAATGATAGGCTTTGTATCCGTTGCTGTATTACTCATCCGTCTTCAACCTCCGTTCCATGCCTTTGACCCCCAAGGATAACAAGATGGTCATCGTCAAATACATAAAGGCCACGATATTGTAAGTTTGCAAATATTGGAAAGAGCTGGCTGAATAGAGCCGCCCCAATTGAGTGAGGTCTTGGACCCCCAGGGCCGACACCAGCGACGATTCCTTGAGCATCGCGATGAAGTCGTTGCCCAACGGCGGCAACACCCGGCGAATGGCCTGGGGCAGGATGATGTAGCGCATAGCCCCGATGTAGCTCATACCCAGCGAGCGGGCCGCTTCCATCTGCCCCCGCCCAATCGATTCGATGCCCGCCCGGAAGATTTCTGCGGAGAAGGCCCCATAACTAAAGGCCAAGGCGATGATGGCTCGCGTCTCAAAACTTATGTCCAATCCCGCCCGCCGGTTGCCGAGCATGGCCAGGAAGTTCTCCGGCGGCAATATGTTGCTTTCGGCCAGATATTCACCCAATCCGTTGATCTGGATGATGATGGTCGGAATGACGACAAACGAGACGTACAATAAAGTTACCAAAATCGGCAAGCCCCGCATCACCTGTACATACAGGGTGGCGATGTTGTAAATGATTGGATTTTTTGAGACTCGGCCCAAACCGGCCATCAACCCCAATACGATAGCAATCGCATAGGCCCCCAACGTGACCCGAATAGTGACGATGATGCCGTCCCGGACAAAGTTGAAAATTTCGTTGTAGGTTTCGCTGGCATAAAAAGAGTAGGCCAGGAAGATACCGGTTAAAATAAGGATGAGTAACCACCACGGCAGACCGGCCAGGGTGTCGGTCAGGTTCCCCTGGGCGGAACGGGGCGATTGTCGCTCTGTAGTTGCACTCATGAACTCTCTCTCTCTGTACTTGTTCCGGGTTATTATTCGGCATAGGGGGGGAGGCAACCCGGTGTGGTGATACGGTTTGGAAAACGACCTATGTTCCGAGTTGTCTCACCCTACAAAACCCAGCATCAGTGTGAATTTGGGGAGTGGATAAAGAAGAATATGCAGGGCCACAAGCCCTGCATATTCTTGATTTGCTAACTAAATTCTATTTCGATACATCTCTAAGCGATTCTGTCACCACACTACAACGAATTTAGAATATAACGAATTTAGAATGTAATTAGGAGTTACGCGGTTTGCAGCCCAAGTAGCCTTGAAAAGGCGGCGTATCGAGGGGTGCAGCCGCTCCAAACGACACCCCCTTCGACAGGCTCAGGACGCAGCTTCGATACGGCTACCGCCTACTCAGGCTGCGTTTGTCCTAGTAATGAAGGATTGGTTGAGCGATAGACATTCGTTTTTTTCCTCATTCGTTGTAGTGTTGCCGGTTTTATTGAGGATACACTTTGCCTGCTCCGACGCTCAGATTTTCATCAACGACAATCAGCCAGGCTTCGTCGGTGTTGATTTGGACCTCGACATTGACCGCCCCGCCACCGGGAATACTCAGACCCGGGGTATAAGTACCGGGAGCGACATCGTGGAACACAGATGCATCTTGAGTACCGGGCGGCACAGCGATATTACCGCTGCCGTCGCCAAAGTCGATGTTGTACTCATTGGTGTACTGGTTCCATAGGTAGACACGGGCCACGCCGGGCGGCGGCGCAAAGGGATTGACCTCGCCTTGCCCCGTCGGTTCCTCAGCCGGAGCCTCTTCCTCGGCGGGGGCTTCTTCCTCAGCCGGAGCCTCTTCCTCGGCGGGGGCTTCTTCCTCAGCCGGGGCTTCTTCGTCGGCTGGTTCTTCGGCTTCTTCCTCAGCGGCCTCTTCTTCAGCCGCTTCTTCGTCGCCATAATCCACTTCGCCAATATCATCATACGTCAGGGCAAACTCATCGGAGAAGTAAGCTCCGGCCAATTCATCCAGGAAGCCGTCCGCTTGCATTGTGGCTAAGGCCATATTGACCGGCTCGACCAGCTCGCTGCCTTTGGGATAGATAAAGCCTAACTGGTCACTGGAAAGAGATTCACCCACCAGCTTGATCTGATCGGCGTTGACTCCGACGTATCCCTGACCAGCCGTCTCGTCGATAATGACCGCATCCACATCGCCAGAAATGAGGGCCTGGACCGACAGTCCAAAATCATCGAACGGTAGAACCCGATCCACGCCAACGAGATCAACAGCGGTGTCGTAATTGGTCGTACCCAACTGGGTGCCGATAATCAGGCTATCATCGGCCACGAACTCATCAACCGTCTCAAAGCGGTCTTCATCCAGACTTGACATCAATCGCTGTTGAATATCGATGTAGCCGTCGGAGAAATCAACGATCTCGGCCCGATCTTCGGTGATGGTGATGCCATCGGCGGCAGCGTCAAATTGTCCTTCGCTAACGGCGACGATCATACCATCCCAGCGGGTTTCGACATATTCCGGCACACAGTTCAACCGGGCGCAAATCTCATCCCAGGCTTCATAATCCCAGCCGGCCGGTTCGCCGGT
>CAZWZZ010000519.1:0-5183 GCA_964638395.1 uncultured Caldilineaceae bacterium | reverse complement strand
CCCGGCACGTCGCGGGCGTGGAGCCACAGGTCATCGCCCGAGGCCCGGTTGAAGGTTAGATGGGCATTTTGCAGGGCATTTTTGCCGACCCAGACCGTGGCCCCGTCCGGCGCGGTCAGGCGCGTGGCTCGGCTGGCGTGTCGCTTCTGCTGCTTGCGCCGTCGTCGCCGGGATTTGTAGTAACCCGCTTCGGCCAGGGCTTCGGCAATGGCGTCGATCTCCGGGCGATTTTCGGCCATCGCCAAATCCTGCTCCAACTGGGCCAGGTACTCTGCCTCCAAATCGACCCGTTTCAACTGTACCGGGATTTCTTCGCCCGCTCGTTGGGCTTTGCGATAGCGGCTGAAATATTGCTGGGCGTTCTCGCTGGCAGAGAGGGCCGGGTCCAGCTTAACCGTCAGCGGCGATTCGCCAAAGCCCCATTCGGCCACAAACTCCGTTTGGCGGGGTTCGATTTCGTGAGCAAAGGCTAAAATGGCCTCCCCCTTTGTTTTGAGGGTTTCGGGGTCGGCCTGTGCCGCCGCATCCTCTTGGAGCCGTTCGCGCCGGCGGGCGACCCGCTCTTTGGCCGCCTCCAGAGCCTCGGCCAGGGGAATTTTGGCGGCGGCATACCCGGTCGTCACCTCGGCAAAGTAGGTTTCGACCGCCTCGGAGAAGCTGTCACAAGGCCGGGTATGGGGCAGATGTTGCACGGGGTGGGGAGCAAAGGCGATGGGGTTGTCATCCTCATCGACGATGAGCGCCGGTTGCCACTCGTTGCTCCAATAGTAGGTAAACACCGCTTGAAAAGCCTCGAGAAAAGGGGCGGTTGTGTCTAAATCGGCAACGGTACTGTCAAGGCGTCCGGTGGCCCGCTGCACGATTTCGCGGGCGATAAAGGGGCTGACGCCCGACACGACCCTCGGCAGCAGGCGGGTCAGCTTTAATTGGGGCGAGGCTTCGGCTAACTCCTGTCGGAGCGTTGTCTCGTCCACTTCGGTGGGACTGAGTTTTTGTTGGGGCGCGGGTAGTTCGTAAAAACGGCCGGGCAGCAGTTGGCGGCGATACTCTTGGCCCGCTTTGGGTAGCCGGGCCACGCCCAAAATCGTCTGGTCGGCCTCCAAGAGAAGCAGATTGCTGCGTGTGCCCATCAACTCGACGGCCAGCGTCAGTTTTCCAAAGGTACTTTTGAAGGAGAAATAGAGCAGCCGCTCATAGGGGGGTTGGTCGATAGTTTCGAGGATCGCCCCGCGCATATATTTCCGCAGGACCATCATCAGCGGCGTATCGTGGCCGACGCCGCGCCGCAGCCGGTCGTCGGTCAGGTGGAGACGGGGGGCCTGGGGTTCGACCGAGATGAGCAGATAGTGGCGCACCGGATAGACGTAGATTTCAAAACCGTAGGTCAGGGAGTTGAGTTGGGTCACTTTTTGAACGCGCCCACCCATCAGGACGCTTCGCAGTTCGGCAGCCATTCCGGCCACCGAGAAGGTATCAAAATTCAAACCGCTTTGCCTAAAATCCTTCCAGCTTGTTGATTAAATCCTGGACCCGATCATTGCCCCGCATCCGCAGCCGGACCATCTCGAACCGTTTATCATAGGATTGCTCAACGCCCCAATGGGTGGTCACGGCCCCTAAGAAATTGGCCGACTCCAGCACCTTGATCGTCAGGGCATCATACCGCCCGCCGGGATAGGCAAAGAAGCGCACCGGCTCGTTGATGCGGGCCTCGATAGCCTCTTTGGAGGCCAAGATTTCGTAGACCAGGAAATCGACGCTGCGGTTGGTCATATCCATATGGCGATAGCTATGGGAGCCAAACTCCATCCCGGCGGTGTGCATATCGATGACCATGTCCCAGGAGACATACTTTTCGCTGTTGAAATCCAGCGGCTCGGTGAAGATGAAGAAAGTAGCGGTGAAGCCATATTTTTGGAGCAGCGGAAAGGCATACTCATAATTGTCCCGGTAGCCATCATCAAATGTCAGAATGATCGGCTTGGGGGGCAGGCCGATTTCCTGGTTGGCCGCCCGGATCAGGTCATTCAGCGCAATCGTCTCGTAACCTGCCTGCCGCAGATAGGCCAACTGCGCCTCGAATTGGGCCGGCGACACCGATAAATCGCGGCGAATGGCATCCGCTCCCGGCGGCGGCGCAGAGAGATAATGGTACATCAAAATCGGTACTCGAAAGCTGAGACCCTCCAGAGAGCGGGTCGGGGCCGATTGCGGGGCGATGTTGACCGGCGGTATTGTTGGCAACGGCGTGTCGGTTGGAATGGGCGTATCTGTCGGACGGGCCGTTGGCAAGGGAGTCGATGTCTGGGTTGGGCTGGGGGATGGCGTTGCGGAGGCCGTCGGGGACAGGGTGCTGGTCGGCGTTGAGGTTGATGTTTTTGTTGGTGATGGCGTATGGGTGGGGGTCGCCGTCGGCGTCCGCGAGGGTTTGGTGGTAGTCGTCGGGCTGGAGAGCGTGACCGCTGCAACCGAGTCAGGTGTGGCGACCGGCTCAGTGGGCGTCGGCAAGGAGGTGGAAACCGGAGTCGACAGAGGCGGCGTCTGTTCCGAAGCGGCGGAGGCGTCAAGGCAAGCCGTCAGCCCCGCCAAGAGCAAGAGCATTAAAACGATACCCGCCCAATCTAACCAAACTTTTTGACCCAATCGACTCATTGTTATCCTTATATCAACACAAAAAGCGAGGGTGGCCGCATCGGTCACCCTCTGAACACAGAGGCGAAGTTCGCTTCTGTCGTAGAAGTATCCACAAAGTTGGAAGTATACGCCGGGGAATAAAGCTTGTCAAAGCGAGACAGAAGTTTGGGGCGAAACATCATCCTGAGTAGGATCCCGGATTGGAGCAGTTTCAAAAACTGCTCCAATCTCTAACAGGTGGGGAACTTGGGTTAAATATCGTCGAAATCGACCACCTCGCCGGAGGGTGTCAATTTCTTGATGGACAACTCGGCCTGATCCAACTGCTGATTGCAATATTGGGACAGAGCCACGCCCCGTTGATACAGAGAGAGGGAGTCGGCCAGGGGTAGATTTCCGGCTTCCAGCTTTCGTACCGTCTCTTCGAGGGCCTGGAAGGCTTCCTCAAAACTCATTTTATCCAGGTCAGGTTGCTGATTTTTCGTCATTTTTTGCCTCATTCAGGTATCGGACTAACGTAGGACAAACTTAAGTTTGTCTTACAAAAGTTCCTGTTTTTTGAGAAGTTACTCATTCAGTTTGTTTGAGCGACCATTCGACCGTGCGCCGGATGCCTTCCTCAAAAGAGACTTGCGGCTCATAGCCCAGCAGCATCCTGGCTTTGCTCAAATCGGCCACGTAAAATTTGATCTCGCCGGGGCGGATCGGTTTGTCGATGATTTCGGGCGTTACCCCCAGGTTGGCGGCGATGGTTTCGGCCAGCTTGAGTAGCGTCGCCGGGCTACCGGAGCTGATGTTAAACGTTTCGTTATAAACTTCGCCATCCATCAGTTTTTCGATACCGAGCATTAAGCCATCGACACAATCATCGATGTAGGTGAAGTCGATCAGCTTGCTGCGATCATAAATGGTGATCGGCTCGCCCCGGCGCAACCGGTCGATGAAAATATGGATGACTCGCGTCATTCGGGCCAGATCATTATCGTAACGGCCATAGACGTTGCTTAGGCGGAAAATGAGATACTTCAAGTCGTAACAATGAGCGTAGCTGTAAATCAACATTTCGTCAGCCATTTTGTAGGCGGCATAGGGGCTGAGGATATGAAAAACATCGGTTGTATCCTCGGCCACGGCGGGCGGATGGGGACGGCCATAGACTTCTCTGGAACTGCTGAAGATGATCGGCGCTTGCTGCTGCCGGCAAAATTCAAGAACATTGAAGGTCGTGGTCGCATTTTCGTGGGCGCGGCCAGGATTTTCGACCAATTCATGAACTTTGGCGTTGGCGGCCAGGTGAACCACAAGATCGGGCTGGTCGAAATCGGGAACGATGGCCGTCATCTCAGCCGGTGAGGGCAGCCCATGGGCGGCGATGTCCCGCTCAATCGTCGGAATTTGATCGGTCCAACTATTTTGGCGGCGGTCAATACCCAGAACGGTGTGTCCTCTTTTCAAGAGGGCCAGACTCAAATTGGTGCCGACTTGACCACTGCTGCCGGTGAGTAAGATTTTCAAAATGTTTGGCTCCTAATTCCCCGTCACGTGCCGGTAATATTGCGCCCGCAACTCCTCGACGCTGACAGCCTGGCGGGGGGTATCATACACGATTTTGCCTTTGGAGAGGATGACCATCCGATTGCCCAGCGACAAGCCCCGTTCGATATTGTGGGTGGTCATCAGGATAGTCCGCTGGCTGATGTCTACGGCGCTCAACAGTTCGCCCAAGCGGTCTGCGGCGTGTTGATCGAGGCCGGTGTCCGGCTCATCCAGCAGCAGAATGGGCGGGTTGTGCAAAATCGAGCGGGCGATAGCCAACCGCTGCTGCATGCCCCGCGAGTAGGTCCGCACCGTGTCCTGCTGCCGTCCCCACAACCCGACCTGCCGCAGCACGGTTTCGATCCGCTCCGTCGCCTGGGGCAGATCATACATGCGGGCGTAAAAGCGCAGATTTTGCTCGGCGGTCAAATCATCGTAGAGCAGCGTCTTGTGGGACACCAGGCCGATGAAGCGGCGCAGTTCGCTGGCCGCCTCGGCCAGGCGATAGCCGCCGATGGAGACCTCGCCCGCCGTGGGTTTGCTCAAGGTGGCCACGATGTGCATCAGCGTCGTTTTGCCCGCGCCGTTGGCCCCCATCAGAGTCACGAAGTCTCCTTCGTTGATCTGGAGATCAACGCCTCGGAGGACGGGCCGGTGGCCGTAGGTTTTGATGAGTTTGTTGATTTTTATCATTAGACGAAGTGTTGATTACTCCACCATCACCTTCGAGATCACCGTCCCGCTGCTATCGGTGATTAGGCGGTCGATCCAAGATGATTCCTGTGCAAATAGTATACTTCGTCACCCCGTCTCATGGCAATCTTTTGCCCGCCGTGTGGGCCGTATCGGTCAGCCAATCTTGCCAGGCCCCCCTCGCCGAGGCGGTAGCGGACACGAGAGACCTACAACGAATGGCGAAATCAACGAACTGCCACGAGGATACCATTCGTTCTATTTTCCATTTCGTTGAAGTTTCGCTTCGGGGGACGGTCATCGTCGCCACTGGGGAAGGG
>CAZWZZ010000518.1:0-5193 GCA_964638395.1 uncultured Caldilineaceae bacterium | reverse complement strand
CCAATCTCAATAACAAACAATTCACCACCCGCGCCGTCCACGCCGGAGAGCGGCTGAACCTACCCGCCACCCCGGTCGTCGCCCCGATTCAACCCTCGGTGGCCTACACCTTCGCCGACTCGCGGGATTTGGACGCCGTGTTGGGCAATGAAAAGCCGGGTTTTGTCTATTCGCCTCGCTACGAAAACCCAACGGTGACCGCCTTCGAGACGGCGGTGGCCAACCTGGAAGGGGGGGAGGCGGCCTATGCCTTTGCCTCCGGGATGGCGGCGGTGCATATGGCGCTGCTGGCGGCGGGCGTGCGGGCCGGCACTTCGGTTGTGGCCGCTGCCGATGTATACGGAGCCACCTACAGCCTGCTCCGGGCCGTCTTCAGCGAGCTGGGGGCGACGGTCGAATGGGTCGATGTTCTCGATTTGGACGGGGTGCAGGCCGCCGTCGAGCGAACCCAGCCGGTGGCCCTGCTGGTCGAAACCCTCTCCAACCCGCTGATGAAAGTGGCCGACCTGCCCCGCCTGGCCGAGATTGCCCAGGCCGCCGGGGCGCTTTTTCTGGTGGACAACACCTTCTGCTCCCCCTACCTGTGCAATCCGCTCAGTTTCGGAGCCGATCTGGTCATCCACAGCGCCACCAAATTCATCGCCGGCCACGGTGACGTGATGGCCGGGGTGGTGGTCACCACCGGGGCCATGCGGGCGGAACTGCTGCGGCTAAACAAGTTGGTCGGCAGCAGCCTCGGTCCCTTTGAAGCCTGGCTGGCCCTGCGCGGCCTCAAAACCCTGGCCCTGCGGATGCGCCAGCAGTGTGACACCGCGCTGGCCCTGGCCCGCTGGCTGCAAAGCCACCCCAAAATCGAGCGGGTCTATTACGCCTTCCTGCCGGATCATCCTCAGTACGACCTAATGCGGCAGTTGAGCGGCGACAAAGGGGCCGGGGGCGTCCTCTCCTGCGACATCGCCGGGGCCGGACGGGAAGAAGTCTTCGCCTTTATGGATGCCCTGGAACTGATCCAACCGGCCACCTCGCTGGGCGACATCTATTCGCTGCTCCTCTACCCGGCCATCTCCTCCCACCGCACCCTGACCCCGGCGGAGCGGGCTGCGCTGGGCATCGGCGAGGGGCTGATCCGCCTTTCCGCCGGCATCGAGGATGCAGCCGATATTCAGGCCGACCTGGCGCAAGCGTTGGCGGTGGTTTGAGTAGAAAGACAAGGAGATTGGGAGATTGGGGATTGGGAGATTAATCTCCTCATCTCCAATCTCTTAATCTCCCGACAAAGCAGAGGTACTATTTTCAAAAGATCAAAAACAATAACTTTCGGAGGTTGCAATGACGCAAAAAGCACAAGTCGTTATCATCGGGTCGGGCATTGTGGGCTGTAGCGCGGCCTACCACCTGACCAAATTTGGCTGGAAAGATATACTGGTCATCGACAAGGGGGAGCTGTTCGAGAATGACGGCTCGACTTCCCACGCGCCGGGGGGAGTGGTTCCCCTCAGCCACTCCAAGCTGCTGACCCAGATGGGGACGTACACCTCCGACCTGCTGACCGGCCTGACCCCCTTCCGCACCGACCGGAACACCTTCAAGGCGGTCGGCCAGCTCGAAGTGGCTATCTCCGAGGCCCGCTGGCAGGATTTGAAGCGGCTGCACGGCGAGTCGAAAGGGTACGGCTGCGAGTCCCACCTCCTCACCCCGCCAGAAACCAAAGCGATGCTGCCGATTATCAACGAGGCGGCCTTTGTGGGCAGTCTGTTCATCCCCAAGGGGGGCATCTGCAAAGGGGCTGACGTGACCGGCGCCCTGGCCCGCGACGCCGAGGCCACCGGCGGGGCCAAATTTGTGGGCCACACCGCCCTGACCGACATCGAGATCAACAACGGCCGGGTGACGGCGGTCTTGACCAACAACCCCGACCTGGCCCGCATCGAGTGTGAGCAAATCATCCTGTGCGCCAACATCTGGGCACCGGCCCTCAGCGAGAAGTTTGGGTTCGCCCTGCCGCTGATGGCCTTCGAGCATCAATACGTCCGCACCAAGCCGCTGGCCGCCCTCTCCCAGTTCGACCGCAGTGACAAAGAGCAGGAGGTGGTCTACCCCACCACGCGGGAACTGGACTCGGCCATGTATTATCGCCAACATTGGGACGGCTACGGCATCGGCAGCTATTGGCACAAGCCCCACATGGTCCGCCCCCAGGATTTGCAAAAAACGGCCATCAACCCCTTCACCCCGGAAGATTTCTTCGGCAAACCGTGGGCGCAGGCCCAAAATCTGCTGCCGGTTCTGGAAGCAGCGGAGATGGAGTCGGGCATCAACGGCATGTTCGCCTTCTCGGTGGATGGCATGCCCATCATTGGCGAGTCGCCGGTCAAAGGCTTCTGGACGGCGGTGGCCTCTTGGATTACCCACGCGGGCGGCGTCGGCAAATCGGTGGCCGAGTGGATGACCTACGGCGAGGCGGAATGGGATATGCGCCAGACCCACATCAGCCGCTTCCATCGCTTCCAGACGACCGAAGCCTACACCAGCGTCATCACCAAGAAAAATTATCGGGAAGTGTATGACGTTGTGCATCCCCGCCAATCGATCACCGAGCCGCGCAACGTCCGCTCCAGCCCCTTCGCCGGCCGTCTGGCGGGTCTCAAGGCTGATTACACCGCCTTTGCCGGGATCGAGTTGCCCAACTGGTTCGAGGAAAACAGCCGTCTGTTAGAAAAGTATGAGGAGCAGATTCCGCCACGCAGCGGGTGGGCCGCGCAATATTGGTCCCCCATTCAGGGAGCCGAGCATCTGGAAACCCGCCATAACGCAGCCTTGTTCGACCTGACCGGCCTGTCGATCATCGAGGCTCAGGGCAGCGGCGCGGCGGCGTTCGTCAACTACCTGTGCAGCAATCAGATGGATGTGGCCGTGGGCCGGGTCGTCTACACCACCTGGCTGACCCCCAAAGGCGGCGTCAAGCGGGATTTGGCCGTGGCTCGCCTGGCCGCCGATACCTATTGGCTATTCGTCGGCGAGGGCACGCTGCCCCAGGATTTGGCCTGGGTCCGGCAACAGGCCCCCGGCGACGGCTCGGTGACTATCACCGACATTTCCAACAGTTACACCGCGCTGGGGCTGTGGGGACCGAACGCCCGCAAGGTGTTGGAAAAGGTGACGACCACCGATGTCAGCAACGAGGCTTTTCCTTATTTTACGGCTCAATGGCTCGAGATTGGTCTGACGCCGGTCCTGGCCCTGCGGATTTCCTACGCCGGGGAGCTGGGCTGGGAACTCCATTTCCCGATTGATATGGCCCTGCAAGTGTGGGATGCGTTGTGGGAAGCGGGCCGCGAGTTCGAGATGATCGCCGCCGGCATGGGGGCTTTCGACTCGCTGCGGCTGGAGAAGGGCTACCGGCTGTGGGGTGGTGATGTCTACACCGAGTACACGCCCTACGAGTCGGGCCTGGGCTGGACGGTTCGACTGAACAAGGATGATTTCATCGGTCGGGAGGCGTGCCTGGCCTTGAAGGATAAGCCGCTCAAGAAAAAGCTGTGCTGCCTGACCTTCAACAACGGCGGGATGGCTCTGGGCTATGAGGCGATTTTCGCTAACGGCGACTGTGTCGGCCACGTGACCAGCGCCAACTATGGCTATGCCGTCGGCAAATTCATTATGTACGGCTACCTGCCCCTCGAACACGCGGCGGAAGGGAGCGAGGTCGAAGTCGAATATTTCGGCGAACGGTACCGGGCCACGGTCACCGCCGAGCCGCTGTATGATTCTAAGATGGAACGTTTGAAAGTGTAAGGAGTCCCCCGCTATGTCCAAAAATCCCACGCGCCTTGAACGTCGGGAGCGCCGCCGCAACCGCCGCGCCGCCGCCTATTCGCCCTTTGCCCACATTCCGTGGCTGGCCGTCAAAAACAGTATGCCCCCCCTGACCCGGCTGGATGCCGAGGGGGAGGAGAAAATCCACGAAGCCTCGATGCGGATTCTGGAGGAGACCGGCATCGCCTTTATGGATGAGGAAGCCCTGGCTATGTGGGCGCAGGCCGGGGCGGATGTGGACCACAGCCGCCAGGTGGTGCGGCTAGACCGCCATCTGCTGCTGGAGTTGGTGGCCAAAGCGCCCGCCTGCTTCACCTGGCGTGCCCGCAACCCGGCCCACAACCTCGTCATCGGCGGGAACCACATCAACTTTGCCCCCAACGGCGGCGTGGTCTTTGCCCACGACCTCGATGGAGGACGACGGCCCGGCCTGATGCAGGATTATATCAATTTTTTGAAGCTGGTGCAGATGTGCAACGTTATCCATCTAGCCGGGGACCAACTGATTGTGCCCCACGATGTGGATGTTTCCTTCCGCCATCTGCGTCGCTCCCAGGCCTCGCTGACCCTGACCAACAAAGCCTATATGGAGGCCCCCCACGGGCGGATCATCTCGACGGATGCGGTTGAAATGGCCAAGCTGGTCTTTGGCGACGACATCAGCGAGGCCAATGAGCCGGTCTTGGGCGGTGTCGTCAACGCCAGTAGCCCCCTGCGCTACGATGATCGGATGATCGGCGGCATTTTGACCTTCGCCCGGGCTAACCAGGCTTTGGTCATCACCCCTTTCATCCTGGCCGGCGCGATGAGTCCGATCACGATGGCGGCGGCTATTGCTCAACAGAACGCCGAGGCCCTGGCGGGGGTCGCCCTGACCCAACTGGCCCGGCCCGGCGCACCGGTCATCTACGGCGGCTTTGCCACCAACCTCGATATGAAAACCGGCAGCCCGGCCTTCGGCACGCCGGAGGGGGCCTGGGCTATGTTGGCCGGGGCGCAGATGGCCCGCCGCTACAACCTGCCCTTCCGGGGCAGCGGCACGCTCAACACCTCGAATGTGCCGGATGCTCAGGCCGCCTACGAAACGATGTGGGCCATCTGGCCGGCGGTCCTGGCCCATTCCAACTTCATTATGCACGCGGTCGGCTGGCTGGAAGGGGGCCTGACGGTCAGCTATGAAAAGATGATGATCGATATGGAAAATCTGGCCATGTTCCAACATTTCTTCCGGGATGTGGAAATCAGCGACGAGACCCTGGCCCTGGATATGATCGCTGAGGTGGGGCCGGGCGGCCACCATCTGGGCACGGCCCATACCCAGGCCCGCTTCAAGACCGAGTATTACACCTCCTTCCTGGCCGACCGTCAAAATCACGA
>CAZWZZ010000517.1:0-5196 GCA_964638395.1 uncultured Caldilineaceae bacterium | reverse complement strand
TGCGGTTGGGAGTTCGACTTCTGGTTCCGCGTCACTATGTGGGGGCGGTGGGAGCCGTCTTTAACGATGCCGGTCAGGTGCTGCTGGTGGAACACGTCTTTCGGCTCAACTATCCGTGGGGCTTGCCCGGCGGCTGGCTTGAGGCGCATGAGGATCCAGCGGAGACGGTGCGTCGGGAACTACGGGAGGAGTTAAATCTGACAATCGAAGTCAGAGAGTTGCTGCTGTGTGAACGACAGGCTACACATTGGTACAATACGCCGCCGGGATTGGGGTTGGCCTATTACTGTCGCCTGATCGAGGGGGAAGCCAGGTTGGAGCAAATCACGCGCTCCAATAAGGCGTATGAAGTTTTGACGGTGGCATGGGTTGATCCCGACCAGGTCAACTATAAACTCTTGCCCATACAGCGCAAAGCGATCCGGTTGGGGCAACAAGCCTTTGAGCGAGATAGACAAATGAGTCCGGCAGGGAATCTGTAGAAGCTACTTTTCGACAACTTCAACGCCAGGGGGAATTTTGCTAACGCGGGGCAAGGTGAAGGTAAAGGCTGAACCGTGGCCCAGCTTGCTTTCAAACGTCAGCTCGCCGCCGTGGGATTCGATCATCTTTTTGGTAATCGACAGGCCCAGACCGGTTCCCGGTTCATTGCGAATGTTCTCGTCGCTGGCCCGGAAGAAGTTGGTGAACAGCTTGGCCTGATCCTCCTCTGAAATACCGTAGCCGGTATCTTTGACCGTCACGGCGATACCCTGGACCTCGCCATTCAGATAGGGCCGGGCGTTGACGCTGACCTGCCCTCCCTCCGGCGTATATTTGTAGGCATTGCTGACCAGGTTGGTCACAATCTGCACCAGACGGTCATAATCGGCCCGCAGGATCGGCAAGTCGCGGTCGATCTCGACATCCAGATGCAGATGTTTATTTTTGATCTGGGTCTCGACCGATCTCACGACATCATCGATGACATCGTTTACCTGCACATCTGCGATCTCTAGCCGAATGCGTCCGGCTTCGATGCGGCTGACGTCTAATAAGTCACGGACCAGGCGATCCATACGATCCACATTGTTGGCAATGACTCCGAGGAACTCATTTTGCTTGTCAGAGAGATCACCCCCGGCCCCCATCTGCAACAATTTCGCATACCCTTTGATGCTGGTCATCGGGATTTTCAGCTCGTGGGAGGCGATGCTCATAAATTCCGATTTGGCGTCATTGGCTTCCCGAACCTTCTCGAAAAGTTGGGCATTTTGGATGGCAATGGCGGCGTGGTTGATGAGACGCTTGACAAAGGCCACATCATCATTGGTAAAATAATCGTAATCGGTGCTTTCCAGGTCGATGACGCCGATGACTTCGTCTTCCAGCATAATGGGAATGACGATCAGGGAGCGCGTGCGGTGGTTTTTAGGGATATAATGCTTAGCTTCGGCGACATTTTTGACCCAGGCTACATCGCCGCTTTGAGCAACCTGGCCTAAAGTACCTTTGGTTAACGGCCAGGGATCAATTTTATAACGTCCCATTTCGGTCGGCATACCCCGTTGGGCCAATAGATAGAGGCCGGCCTCCTCTCCCCCTTTGATGACCCCGATGACCCCCATCGACACGCCCAAGGCGTCCATCGCGTGGGTCAAAGTCATATCCAACACTCTTTCCAGATTGAGCGAGGCTTGCAACTGCTGGTCAAACATTTGCAGGGCTTGCAATTCCTGAATCCGTTCGGCCAGGGCTTTGTCGGTGCGGGTGAAGATGCGGGCATTTTCGATGGCAATGGCGGCCTGGGCAGCGAAGGAGACGAGCAGGCTGCTGTCTTCGTCGTTAAAAACGGTGCCATCCTGTTTGTTGACCAGTTCGATGACGCCAACGACTTGCCCCTCGTGGGCCACCATCGGCACACAAATAATATCTTTCGTTTGAAAATCGGTGGCCTCGTCGAAACCAATATCAAAGCGCGGGTCGGCGGCCACATCATTGACGATCAGAGGACGCCCCGTTTGGGCCACGGTGCCGACGATGCCTTTGCCAATGGCCGTTTTTTGATGGAGTAAATCGGCCCCGGTTGGCCCCAACACCACCTCAAACGATAACTCTTTGCCATTTGGATCGACCAGCAACAGCGACCCGGCCTCGGCGTGCAAAATTTCCACGGCCCGGTCCATAATCCGCTGCAACGTCGTGTCCAAATCCAGGGTCGAGCTAATGGCCATGCTGACTTCGCTCAGGGTGGCCAATTGGTCGGCTCGGACTTTGGCTTCGTGCAGCAGCCGCGACTTTTCGAGGGCAATAGCCGCTTCGGTGGCCAGAAATTCTGTCAACCAGACGTCATGCTCATCAAACGTCGGCCCGGCCGGGTCGTGAATCAGTTGGAGGACGCCCCTGACTTTGCCACTCCAGCGCAACGGCACGGCCATCGCTGCCCCAAAATGAGCGTCATTGAATAGAGACGATCGGTGAGGATAGCCGGTGTAATCAGCGATGGCAATGGATTGATCCTGAGCAATCACCTGCCCGGCGATGTCCTCTTTTATGTTGAGCGTGTACTCGTGATAATCCCGCCCCAGATTGTGGCTCACGACGATGTTCAATGTTTTGCGATCCGGTTTCAGGAGATAGACCAGCCCCCCTTCCGCTTTCAGAAGGCTTGTCACTTGCTCCACCAACGACGTCAGCAGGAGGTCCGGTTCAGCTTCGGCCTGAATTTTGGCGGAGATTTTTTGGAGCGCCTCCAATTCAGCCGTGCGCCGGTTGGCCTGTTCCAGAAGTTGGGCGTTTTCCAGGGCAATGGCGGTTTGGTTGGCCAGCGTCGAGAGGAAGACCAGGTCATTGTCATCGTAAGGCTGACCCGATTTTTTTGATCCCAACGCCAGCCAGCCGAGCAGTTGTTTAGCTCCCGGCAAGGGCACGCACAACGATACCTTAAGGTTTTCCAATTGGGAGCGGGTCTCGACCGAGAGGGCGTCGGTCATTGACGGCGACGAATTACGCTGCCAGATGTGGTTCGTTTCATATAACCAGTCGGCCAGATCGTTATTTATCTCAAAATGGGTGTCGATGACTTGCCCATGTCGTTTGTGGGCGTGGGGGACAAAAGCACAGCGGGTCGTATCCCTCAGAAAGAGGATAGCCTGCTCCGGGGTCGGGGCTTCGTCGATCTGCCGCAGCAACATTTTGGCAATCAAATCGGTATCGAGGGGAACGGTCGTCAGGGCGTGACCATAATCTTGTAGCCGCTTCCCTGAGTCTATTTTGCTGTCGGGATCAAGTTGGTTGAGTAAACGTTGTAAGAGACTGCGGATAGAGTCCAATGGTGGAAAAATCATAGCGAAAAAAGGGAGAGCCGTTGCTTGTTCACCGGCTATTAAAAATTGGGCCGCCATCCAGAGTATGACAACCGCAACGAAGGCCATCTTAGGCGCAGGGTTGAGCCGAAGAAAGGCAGTTCGCTTCGTTCTCACGTTCAATAGTACCAGGGTTAACACCCCAAAAATCTGACCGAACAATAGTTTGGTAGGTTGATCTAAAGCTAGATCGTTTGTTGAAAATGAGTCAAGTAGGGTAACCATAGCCAACGTAATTACGAGAGTACCTAACATAATTGTTAGAGGAGAGGAACCGGATCGTTGAATCGCTATCTTTGCGCCTTTTTGAAAGTGTAGCACGACGCTTGAAATGCTGGTAAACATCTTCATTGTGCAACGTTGGCTATTCGATGATGGTAAACTTCAGCGTTCAGTCTGACCCCATCTCCCGTGGGTGGCGCTTATGATGGTGATTGCTGGCGGGAAATAAGCGGGTTCAACTGACAATTTTGCCCCTATGTGGCGATGTTTTCAGTTTAACATAGCGATTAGGGCGAGTCAAGATAATTTCTGGTACTTTTTTCGGGTAACTGCCGGAACCGTATTCTAATACAGAAACATCGGCTTCTGGTTGACGTGGCGAACTTTGGGGCGATAGGCATCGACGTCATACAACTCATCGACATCGACCCGTTTAATGCCCTCTGATAAAATATCAATCGGCACGGTGGTGTATTTACCATCCTTCAAGGCGACCATTTGCCCTAATTGCTTCTCGCCGATCAAATCCATAGCCATATTGGCAAAATTCAAGCTGACCATCAAATCAATTGAATCCGGCACCCCGGAGCGCATCAGATAGCCGACCTGCTGGTAAATAATTCGTTCTCCGGTAATCGCTTTAAGGGCGTCTCGCGTCATCGCCCCGATGGGGGTTGACCGTTTGGGGCTATGAGCTTGTCCATACTGGATGCTCTTACGACCAATCATCGTCGCCCCCTCAGAGATGGTCATAATGGCATAATGGCTGGGGTTGTGCTGCTTATCTTCTATTAATAGCTGGGCCAGCCGTTCGGGATCAAACGGCACTTCGGAAATGACCGCCCGATCCACATCGGCCAGATAAGCGGAGACGAGGGAGGTTTCGCCCGAATGGCGGCCAAAAAGCTCGATGACGCCGAGCCGCTCGTGGGAACCGATGGACGTCCGCAGACTGTGGATGACATTGACGCAGCGGGTGATGGCCGTCGAAAAGCCGATGCAGTAATCCGTGCCGTAAACATCATTGTCCATTGTTTTAGGCACAGCCAAAATCGGCACATTTTCTTTGTACAGACGATGGGCATAATTGAGCGTATCATCCCCGCCGATGGGGATCAACACGTCAATCTCAAGATGCTCCAGATTTTTCAAGATGTGGGGCGTAAAATCCTGAAGAGCAGTGGCTTCCGGGTCCCAATCCGGCTCTCGCAAAAAGCGGGGAACCTCTTTTGAGCTAACCTTCCCCGGATGCAGGCGGGAGGTGTGTAAATATGTGCCGCCCGTGCGGTCAATCGTCCGCACATCCCACTTCTCCAACGGGCGGGTCCATTCGCCGATAGACTCTTCATCCTCTCGATTATAATTGAGCAAGCCGTTCCAGCCCCGGCGGATGCCGACCACGGTATGGCCTTCATCAACGGCGCGATACACCACGGCCTTGATAAAGGCATTCAGACCGGGCACATCACCTCCGCCGGTCAAAATTCCTATTTTCATATAAAATCTGCCTCTCCTGTCCAAAGTGAAAATATGACGAAAAAAGAGACCACGCCGGGTCCCTTTGCCCCAAATAATTGATTAGGAGTTACGCGGTTCGCATCCCGAGTAGCCTTGAAAAGGCGTATCGAGG
>CAZWZZ010000516.1:0-5197 GCA_964638395.1 uncultured Caldilineaceae bacterium | reverse complement strand
CGCCGGAGCGCCATCCTGAAACCCAAGCCCTGAGCCAACCGTCCCAGACGGCTGCCGACCACCCACCATCCACCGCCGATCCTTCCGCCTCTTCCTCTTCCTCTTCCCCATCTTCCTTTTCTTCATCCTCTCCTACCTCCGATTCTCCTTCCTCCGACTCTCCTTCCTCCGATCCATCGCCAACAAATCAAAAACTGAATAAATTCAACCCTAAAACAATCCACGAGCGTTATCATCTGTTGGATATTTTGGGGCAGGGCGGCTTTGGAGCGGTCTATCTGGCCCAGGATCGTAAGCTGGAACGGCTGTGCGTGGTCAAGCAGATGCGCCTCAAAAGCAAATCGGCCAAAAAGCTAGAAATGGCCCGGGCCAATTTCGAGCGGGAAGCCCGGCTGCTGGTGCAGCTCAACCAGCCCGGCCAACCCAACATCCCCGAAATTTACGACTACTTCTCCGAGGATGAGGACAACTATCTGGTGATGAAATATATCGAAGGGCGCAGCCTGCACCAAATCCTCAAGCAGGGCGACCCATTGCCGCCCGCTGAGATCATTCGCCACGCCGTCGATCTATGCCGCGCCCTCGATTATATGCACACCCATTTCGATGAGCCGATTATGCACCGGGACATCAAACCAGCCAATATTTTGCTAGGAAACAATGACCACATCTGGCTGGTCGATTTTGGTCTGGCCAAAGCCCACCCGGTGGCCAGCGGGGAGAACGGCGATGAGGCCGCCGTGACCCACGCCTCCGGCAGCGTCGGCTACACCCCCCTGGAACAATGGTTGGGCGAGCCGCAGCCTGCCTCCGATATTTACGCGCTGGGCGCTACCTTACACCATCTGCTAACCAGCCTCGACCCGCTCGAAGCCTTTGGCCGGGAGTTCAACATCGTCAAGCTGCAACAGCAGCACGCCCAATTCATCCCCCTCCGCAAAGCCAACCCCGATTTGCCGGAGGCATTGGAAGGCATCATCGCCTCGGCGACCGGGGCCGATCCTGACCAACGCCCCACGGCTCGCCAGATGATGCAACAGCTCCAAGCCTTCATCACTGGGGCGGATGATCTGCCCCTCTTCACGTTCCAGGACGGCACGGCGGCCCATAACGTCGGCCAGTTGGTCGATTTGTGTGATGCCCACCGCCGGGAGGCGCAGGGGTATCTCTACCGCCGCGATTTTGAACGCTGGTTCCGGCTCATCAACCGCCACGACCTGGCCGAGGCGGCTCAGCAGGCCATCAAACAGAGCCACAATCAGCGGGCGGGGCTGGAAAAGTTTCTCCGCCTGATTTTGCCCAATCTCTTTAGGCGACGGCTGGGCCGGGCTGGGTGGCGATTGGGCCGGGCCGCGCTCCGTTTCGGGATCACGGCAGCCGTTGTGCTGCTGCTCCTGGTGATTGGTGCCTCTTTCGTGGCTCGCCTGATTTTGTGGCAGAGTATCAGCAATTACGATTGGAACTTTGCGGCGCTCCAAACCGGCCAGGTGACCACCTACCCCGAAGCCCAGCTTAACCAGATCGCCGATGACAATCTCGATTTTCTGTTCAACCGGGTCGTCATCGACACCGAGGCCCCCAATCGAATCAACCTTCAGGCCAACTGGGGGGGCTTAATTTTGCTGGAAACAGCCCTGACGGTCGATCTCGTCGAGGGAGCGCCCCGCATTGACCTGTCCACCCTCAACGGTCTGTCGTTGCCCCTGATCGCCCACAATCTGTCTCAAGGGATCAACGCCGGTTTGGCGGCTGCTCTCCGGGAGGCATCCCTCGAAATCACCCACTTCGACATCAAAGACACGGCCCTGTTGCTGGGCCTGACCGGGCCGGGACAGTCTCCCGCCGAACCGCCGCCCCAGGTTCACCCCCCTTCACTCGAATTGTCCAACCTGCCGGACCATGCCGCCGAGGTGACTCATCTGATCGTTTTCAACGAACTGGAGCGGGAGGTCATTTTGGAGATCGACGGCGAAAGCTGGACATTGCGCCCGCTAGGGGCCGAGGTTATCCGCCTGGCTCCGGGCCGGCACACCTACGCCATCAAGTATGATCCCGACGGCCCGCCGGTAGGCAGCGGGCAGCGGCAGTGGGTCCTGGATCGCTACCAGTTGACCATCGATCAAACGGCTGATTTTAACTAAACCAGACAAAACACCGGGAGCGTAACCTGATATGAGCCGAGTATTGTGGAGTGTCATCTTTCTCTTTGGGCCGATTTGCTGCTGTTGTACATTTTTTTCTTCCAACGTCAATGAGTTGGTACTCCTCGATGAACAGGTCATCGCCGAGCGGCAGGGTGACGTTATTCGGGTCCTGCCCACCTTCACCCCAACGCCAACCGCCACGGCCACAGTCACGGATAAGCCGGATGATGATGACCAGATTTCGGCCACGATCACCCCCACCCTGACCTTGCTTCCTACCCAAAATGTGACGACGGTGGCGGTCACGCCCTCGCCGACGCCGGCCACGGGAACACCCCCCACGCTCCCGCCACCAACACCGCCTCTCGGCCCGACTTTCACTGCGACCGCGACTCCGATCCCCACCCTGCCTCTACCCGCGCTCACCGTTACCCCGACCCCGCCCCCATCGACCCCGACGCCGACCCCGCTACCGACGGATAATGATGATGATGATGACGACGACGGCGGGGGGGGTGATGGTGACCCGGTCTCCTCCACTGCCACGCCCACCGCCACCGCTACGGCCACTGCCACGCCATCCCCAACGAATACGCCGCTGCCGCCGGTAGTCAACTTTGGCGCGGCGGCCTTCAATGGAGAAGAGTGGGGTAGCCCGGCGACGATTACCGTTCTGTTGGACAAAACCTGGCCGGTGACGTTGACCGTCGATTATGGTCTGACGCCCCAAACGGCCACAGCCGGTCAGGATTACGTCTCAACCGCCGGCACGCTGACCTTCCCGCCGGGACAAACGAACCGCACTTTTTCCGTGACCCTGATCGATGATCCGTTGATTGAAACGCTCACTGAAACCGTGACCCTGTCCCTGACCAACCCTGGCAATCCCTTGCAACTGGGTAGCCTGGCGACCGTGCCCCTCAACATCGCCAGCGACGATACCAACACCGTCAACAGTAGTGACGATGTGGATGACGGGGCCTGCACCGCCGCCCATTGCAGCCTGCGGGAGGCCATCAACACCCTCAACGCCGACCCCAATCAGAAGGCCGTCCTGTTTGACCTGCCCGGTCCCGGTCCCCACACCATCACCCCGCTCACCCCGCTGCCGGTCATTACCGATTCGATCACTATCGACGGCCTGACCCAGCCGGGAAGTAGTTGTGCCACCTGGCCGCCGACCCTGCTGATTGAGTTGGCTGGCAGCGGCACCGGCCCCGCCATCGATGGCCTGCACATCACCGCCGGGAATAGCAGCGTGCGGGGCCTGGTCATCAACGGCTTTGGCAGTGGGGGCACAGGGGCCGGTTTGCGCCTGGAGACGGGCGGCGGCAACCGGATCGAGTGTAACTTCATCGGCACCGACAGCAGCGGCCAACTGGCGCAGGGCAACGCCACAGGTCTGTTAATCCGCGATTCCGCCGGAAATGTCATCGGTGGTTCGGCTTTGGATAAACGGAACCTCATTTCCGGGAACGAGGGGGACGGTTTAGTAATGGAAGGGACAGGCGCGACCAACAACAAAATCGAGGGGAACTACATCGGCCCGGCGGCGGATGGGATCACGACCCTGGGCAATGGGCAGGGTGGCATCAGCCAGCGGGCCGGGGCGACGGGCAGCGCCATCGGCGGCGGCGTTCCGGAGACCCGCAATCTGATCGCCCACAACCAGGGCGGGGGCGTCAAAAACGACAGCGGGACGCTGAGCCTGTCATACGTGACGATCAGCCAAAATAGGGCTGCTGACGGCGCCGGGGTCTTCAATCGCGGTACGCTCGACATCAGTAATAGCGCCATCAGCGGCAACCTGGCCATTACGACCGGCGGCGGTATTTACAACGGGGGCAGCCTCAGCCTGACGGCCAGTACGCTGAATGGCAACGGGGCCGGAGATGGCGGCGGGCTTTACAATCTGATCTCCGGTACGGTCACGCTGGCCGATAGTACTCTTAGCGCCAACAGCGCCGGGGGGGAAGGCGGCGGCCTGTGGAGCGCCGGGACGGTGACGGCCACCAATGTAACCCTGGCCCAGAATGGCGCGGCTGCCACCGGCGGCGGCAGCATCCGGGCTGACGCCGGCAACGTCACCCTCCAGAACAGCCTGATCGTCAATAGCGCCGGCGGGGACGACTGTAGCAGCGGCGGGGGGGTGCTGACCTCGAATGATTACAACTTTGATAGCGATGGCAGTTGTCTGCTTCTCTTTGGGGGGGGCAATCCTAACGATCAGACGACGGGCGCAATTCAGTTGGAACCGCTGGCCGATAACGGCGGCCCGACCCTGACCCACGCCCTACAGCCCGGCAGTCCGGCCCTCGATGCCGGGAGTTGCCCCGGCGCTACCGTCGATCAGCGGGGCAGTTCGCGCCCCTTCGACCAACCGTTAATTCTCAACGCCGATGATGGGTGTGATGTCGGGGCGTTCGAGGCGCAGTAGGCAGGGGCACTGCTAGAGAACAGGGGAGACCGCCCCTCGCCGCGCCCTTCGATACGCTTCGCTACTCAGGACGCTGCTTCTGTTTCTTTCGGTTTGCCTACACCGGATAGCGATTGAGGGGTTGCTACTCCGAGGCGATCAAAAAAATACATTCCAACAGGCCGAAGCGAAGCTCATCGCCATTCTTGAGACGCATCATCATGCCGGGGAACAGCTTGATATTGTTAACAAAGGTGCCGTTGGTGCTGTCCAGGTCGTTGAGTAGCCATTTGCCCTGTCGCCGGGCCAGGCGAGCGTGCCGCCGGGAGATGCCGGTTTCGGTGGCCCCATACGCCGTCAGATCGACATCAACCGGGCTGGCCTCACCGGCCCGGCCAATGATGAGATCATCCTGGCCCGGCGGGGGCATGAGATCAACTGTCAAATTGTGGGGGCGGATGAGGAGTTGGGGCATTTGGGCGGGCGGATGGGCCTCGTGCGGCACAGTCTGGGTTTGGGTCAGGGCGGGGAGCGGCGTGGCGACGGCTGCCGCCTTATCGAGATCGGTGGTCGCCAGGGGCGAGGTGGTCCGGTTGGCGACAAAGGTTTTGAGGGCCTGGATCATCGTCTGCATCGT
>CAZWZZ010000515.1:0-5198 GCA_964638395.1 uncultured Caldilineaceae bacterium | reverse complement strand
GGGCGTGACAGATCGACCTACCGAAAACCTCATAAAACTTAATTTACGCTGTATTTACGCTGTACCCATAAAGTTTCTTGTCCTTTCTTTAAGGATTAAAAAATATGGATGAAATTTATTTAGTCACCGGGTGGTAGACAGTCCAGCAGATCATCTGAGACAAAACTAGAGTCCACTTAAAACGTCTACATGACCAGATAATCTTTAGTCTACCAGAAATTTTTTAGATAACTTGAGTTCAAACTGAGAGAAAACTGAGCAGGGGCTGAGTGGCCATGGAAATTAATCTGGGAGCAGTAGAGGTTGTGGCAGTTTAACTATATTAAAGCCAGATTAATACAATTGTATGTGTATCTTATTTTCTGTCAAATAGCAATAGGGTCAGGTAGCCTGATTTTGAAGCAAATAGCGAGGAAATGGCTCTACAACGTCTTCAGAAAACTCTACAAACGCTATCTAATTCTCTTATAGTGGCCACCCTATTTCGTTATGAGAGGTAGGTAGACATTACTGCCTGCGGTTACGTCTCCATCAACGTCCGCTGCTGGTTTCGGGTTACCACCGATACCAAAAACCTCAACCTCATTGAGATCAAGCGTGGTATCGCCCGCACCGACACGTTCAATCTCCAGGGTGGCCAGGATACCCTGGCCCGACGGTGGCGCTGGGGTGGCTCCTTGCGTTCCGACTTGATATTTGACCTTGCCATTGGTCGCGTCGATGGTTTCCTCAAATATGAAGGCTGTGCGGCCTGTACGCTCGAGAAACGGTCCCAAGTTGACGTTCGTCACGCGGATGAGGGTGGGATCGAAGTCAAGCTCGAAACTAAACGCCCCCAAATTATCGGCGTTTTCGATGGCGACCGCAACCTGAGCCGTATCGCCACTATCGGAGATGTTCGTCACCGTCGGAGAAATTTTCACCGTCGCCGTCATCTGGCTGGCCACCGACAGACCGCCGACACAAACAGTAAAGTCGATAGTCGGATCGGGCCAGCCGAAGAAACAGGCCACTTGTTGCCAATCCTTGAAGCCAATGACGCCATCGTTGTTGACATCATACGCAGCATTGTAATCGGGATCACCGGCTGCGATCCCTTTGTTGGTCGAGATCGCCTGTAAGTCTTGGTCAGCCACAACCCCATCATTGTTGAGATCGGCAAAGAGGGAGTTCAGGATGTTAACCTGTCCCTTCGTCACGGTATGGGTGAGGGTGTCAGTATCGACATCGACCAGAAGTGTGTTGGTCAGGGTCAGATTGCTCTGACCGGGGGTATCCAAAGCGCGGAAGATGACGCTGGCCAGGTCGCCATAACCAACCGGGCCGGACGGGGTCTGCCCGGAGGTGGTCAGGCCCACTTGAACGGCGTTATTGTTGATGCTTATCAGGGCTGGATCGAGTGGCCGACCGGTACTGCCCAGGAAAGGGCCAATGATGACATTCGTCGGCGTGACCAGGTTGGGGTCAAAAGCGAGATCAAATTGGAACGCACCCAGGCCGGAGGGATAGACGATGGGGTCGATATCTTTAGCGGTGACATCCACAGTAAACGTGCCAAACTGGCCGACATCTTGAGCGGATGGTTCGACATCGAGCCGGGCCGTATCTGACACGACGGTGGGGAAGAGTGGAAGGGTGAAGGTATCCGTCCAGAGACCGCCGTTGGCGGCGGTGATGGTGGCAGTGAAAGGGATTTGATAGGTGGCCGGTGTGTCAGGATCGACGGTAAACTCGAAGTCGTTGAAGTTGGGAGCCGTACCGTATGGGGCTATCGTTCCATACCCTGAACATTGATTGAAGATCAAGCCCGTGACGTAAGTTGGGTCTGCTTCCAAACACAGGGTGACATTAACGGCTGGGGCCGGATTGGCATTGGCAGCTAAGTTCGATAGCCCCAGAAATAGCTCGACGGTTTCACCGGGGTTGATGTTACGATCCCCGTTGCCGTTACTGTTTCCGCTGAAATCATCATCGATTACAGTACTACTGATCTCGAGGGGACCCGGCACACCCGGTGGACCAATAATCAGCGTGAAGGGAATAACCTGGGTCGGGAAATTACTGCCGGAGATTGTGAGGGTGAGGTTGGCTACGTGGTTGTCAGGCGTGTTCGGCGCTATTGCAAAGTCCCAATCCTCTTGGGTCAAGTTTTGAGCCGTGCCTCCGCCCGGAATATCCGGGTAAGCGGCATCTGCATTGTAGACCGGTCCGGTTAGATAGGGGCTGGTCGAATGTATTACGGCGACCACAGTTTTAGCCGTCGTCGAGCCGTTGTTTTGTAACGCAATGCTGAGTTCGATATCTTCTCCCGGTTCGGGAATACCATCATCGTCACCATTACTATTATTCGTGGCATTATCATCGACAATCACTGAATTGCCTGGCCCGACCGAATCAACAATGGTTAAAGTCACATTTTGCGTATCGATGGCCACATCATCAATATACCAGCCCCGGTAATCATTGAGAATGGGATCACTGGTCTCGAAGCGGAAACGTAATTGGATTTGGGTGTCCAGATAGGGGGTCAAGTCGATGACTTCCTGTTGCCAAGCCCGTTGAGGACCTCCGGTAATTTGAGCCAGATCGACGAAGGGGCCGCCATCGACCGAAATCTGAACCAATTTTTGATCCCACTCCGGTTCATCCGGGGAACTATTAAAGAAGTGATGAGCGATCAGTAGGTTATCAAACTCCTGATAAGCAGCCAGGCCATTACCGTCAATATCGAGATCGACCCAAAGATCACTATCGCCGATGGCGACCACAACGCCATTTCCAACCTTGTTGTAGGCAGCTACCACAGGCGCTCCGGGTACAACATCGAGTGGGCCGATATTATCCGGCAGATCGAATGAACTCACGCTCTTGTCATCCACGTTGCTGCTGGCGCTCAGGACGCTAAATTCGGCCTGGTTGGTCAGGATGGGCAGCGTATCGCTATCCTCATCACCGGAAGCCAGCGGAACCGCCGTCCCACTCAGCGACAGGGAAGCGCCTCCATAAAATTGGAGCGTTTCTAACCCCAGAGACAGGGTTTCATTTGGGGCAAAATTGTGGATGCGGGGCCGGAAGGCATCACCGGCGGCATTGTTCGTCGAATCACGGACAACATCATCGTTAAAGGTGATGCCATAAGTGGGGGCGAAAGCGTTGAGGACGGCGGTCGATCCCTGGAAATTTTCCCGCTCGCCCACCAAAACTAACCGGCCACCATTATTTACGAAATTGTCAAGGGCGTTGATCTCGGCCTGGCTCAACGGAATAGTGGGAACCATCAAAACGACCGTATTGTAATCGTTCAGGGATACGGTGTCTAGCGGATCGTTTCCTTCAAAAACTGTATCGCCGGCATTGGTTAAAGCCTGGCGTAGACCTGTATATTTGCCTGTCGAAACACTAAAGAGATTGCTATCATTGTGCAAGGTGTCAAAGTAAATGACAGACGTTGGTGATGGCTCGGTCTCATACCAACTGTGGAATAGTAAGGTGGCCCCGGCTGCATTATCAGGCAATTGGATGAGCGGCGAGGTTAAGTTGCCACTGTTCGCTGTACCGGTATCATAATCGCCCCGACTATTTTGACCATACCAAAACGAGTGGGTGGGGCTACTGTTGTTGGGATAAGGATCAACCCCCTCTTCGACCAGGTGCCACAGCCCATCTGCGCTCCATCCGTTTGTTGGCATTGGCTCGAAGTCATCAGAGAATGGTACGGTTTGGACGACCCCTGCCGAATTGACCAGAAGCGAGTAGGAATAATTTGGGCCGCCACAACAGGGATGAGCATATGACCGCACTCTGAGGTAATAGGTGCCGTTGCTGGGAAACGTATATTGTAATTTAGAGTCTAAATTCTGGGGATATGCTTCATCATCGTTAGCAGCCAGCAGGGTCGTGCCATCGGTATCGTATAAAGCGAGGGCTGTGTCTAAACTGGAAGTCCCGGCCAGGGGATCGAAGTGGGAAACTTGGGCATCAATATCGGCAATGATTGTCTGGCCGGCGATGCCGTCGAGGCAGTAGTAGTCAAGATCACCGTGGGGTTCAATGCGGACGCTGGATATGGGAATGCCATAGGTAACATCGGTACAAGTCGCCAGTGTGTTGTTAGGCTCGTTGGGGTCGGGGGCCAGCCAGAAGAGGATATTACGCAGCAAATCGGTTTGATCTTGCAAACTTTGTTGGGGCGTTATCTGGGATGCCCTCAAAGCCGCTTGATCTGAGCCGGGTTTATTTTCAACGTTAGCGGTATCCTCGCTACGCTCTGTCAATGGGCTGATAACTTTTCGTTGAGCATTGCTGACCGGCGTCGTCACCAACCAATCGGCCAGGTTTTGATTGCCATTCCAGTATACGACCAAGCCTGCCGTCCCCACGGGAGCGGCAATGATCTTATCCGGCCCTGAGGGGAATTTAGCGATGGTCACGGCTCCCTGGCTGGTATCCGCCTGAGCATTGTCATGGTCGGCCTGGCCGGGTGTTAAAAATAGTCCGGCATTAAATGAGCCGAAAGCTCCTTGAGTAATGGGGTGATTACCGGTGGTGATTTCATAATCGTTGAAGGTGAACGACGCATCGCCCACGGTGGCCGAACGCACGATGGCCGCCAACGTCGGGTCACTGGGATGGCCCAGCGTGTCGTATCCGGTGACCAAGAGCCGCCCGCCCCCCTGTAAGTAACTCTCCAGGGTATTCTGTTCCGCCTGGGTCGTTAAACGACCCACACCAACGCCCGAACCTCCGGAGTCGAGACCTGAGGCATACCAAATCACAATATCATATTGATTGAGCAACGACAAATCACCGGTGTAAGTAGCTTGGGAGCCGGTCCAGTTGTTGTTCAAGACTGTCGGGGTGAACCCCAAATTCTGCACCAGGCCGGACAGGATGCTCAACTCAGATTGATCGGAGATCAACGCGACACGGACCGGCTCAGGAACAGCCAGCGCCGCCAGGTCGTCTTCGGACGGCGGTGGCGGTTCGACATCCGGCGCTTTCACCTGTTCACCACCCTCTTCTTGAGCGATGGCCTGTTCTGAGGTTGGAAAAAGCAAAATAACGTCACATATCAAACCGAGTAGCAAAACCCAACGTAGCCAACTGCTGTGAATTGATCTCAAAAACATTTTGCGTCCGTTTCTGGGGGGATGGTTCATATCTCCAAGAAATTTGGTTGAAAACGTCGTAAAACGTAA
>CAZWZZ010000514.1:0-5199 GCA_964638395.1 uncultured Caldilineaceae bacterium | reverse complement strand
TCTTTGAAAGCGGCCCCATTTTAACATAGATTTCCTTAATCTCGAAGTTCAGGGCGTAACATTTCTTGAGGACGAATGATGTCGATCAATGGTTGTACTGTTGTAAATTGATCTCCACAGTAAGTGGAGATTGTGACCGGTTCCATTTCGTGTTAAAATTTGAGTATTAACCGAAGGAGGTTTTCAATGATTCGTACTACCCAAGCCCAAGCAGCCCATTTTGTCCTGAACAAGAACGCCCTCATCACCGGCGCTACCGATCTGCCGCTGTTGGTCAAGTCGCTAGGCGGGTTGATCGCCGAGCCTCGGCTGACGCCCTTTTTGTCGGCCTATGCCCGGCTGGGGCGCTTCAAGCCGAACGATCTGTTGACGGCGCTCTATCTGAGTGGACGGTTGATGAGCAGCCCTTTGCTGCGGGGCCAACAATATATTATCCCCGAAGAGGATTTCGTCACCTTTTACGCGGCCACGGCCCGCCAGCGTAAGCAGCAGTTCAACGCCGAGTTTCGGTTGTGGGATATTGAAAATGAGGCTGTCGAGCAGGTAGCCGAGGCCATTATGGCCGCTGTCGGGAGCGAGCCGATGACGGCGGCGGCTATTGCCGAGACCATACCGGCCGAGATGAACCGGGAGCTGACCCAGACCAGTCGTGGTGGACGGGTCAGCCGGACGACGACGGTCGAGTTGGCTCTGCGTTGGCTGGTGGCCGAGGGGCGACTGTATGCCGGACGGGACGGCGGAGCGGCGGGGGATTGGCGCACCCCTACGGTGGTGTATGCGCCGCTACGCCGCTGGCATGCCAGCCTCAATCTGGCCAATTTACCGGATGAGGCCGCTGCCCAAACTCAGGTCGTGCGTACCTATCTGGCCGCGTTCGGTCCGGCTACGGAGGCAGACATCAGCTTCTGGACCGGCTTTGGCAAAAGTGAGACCGCCCGCGCCGTGAACGCCCTCAGCGGAGAAACGACGTTAACGATGGTCGAGGGTATCCCCGGCATGACCTTGCTCTTGACAGAACAGGCCGAAGCGTTGCAGGCGACCGAGCCGTTCATTACCTCGGTGGTCAATGTTCTGCCCGCCGATGATCCGCTGACTACCGCCCATCGGGCCAGTCGCGCCCGCTATTTTAGCGACCCCTCGCTCCAGCGTCAGGTGTTCAACAGCAAGGGTCACGCCAAGCCGACCATTCTGGTCAACGGCCAGATTGTCGGCACCTGGGATATGCCGACTGAGGAGAGTTTTGGGATGATCGACTGGCGGCTGCTGCTGGCGGTGGAGGCCAAAGTCGAGCCGGTCATCGAAGCTGAGATCGAGCGGGTAGAGAAATTCCTGGCGTAGGCCCAAGAGGGTGTCAGTCGCAAAAATCATTCTATATCAGACAGGCAGGCAGATCATATGTCCAAAAAAACAGGTGTCATCATCCTCATTAGCTTCATTAGCGTCATTAGCTTCATTTCGGCGGCGCTGCTCGGCGGCTGCGCTAATTTTTCGGCCGACGCGACCGAGCCGACAGCCACCCTTGTGCCGCTGCCCGCCGCCGACGAAGCGGATCGGGCAACGACGACGCCGCTGCCGACGGCGACGCCGATTCCACCCCCATCCCCCACGCCGGCCAATGCTGTGGTGCTGCTGACGGCAACGACGACGCCGGTATCGTTACCGGTGGTCACACCCACGGCGTCCCCCCAGCAGGCCCAGCCGGTGGCTGTCGAGGGGGAACAAGGCGCTTCCCCAGAGCGTGAGACGGGTTTGAGCGGGGCGTGGCATTTTAATTTCGGCACGATGACGCTGGAGGCTGACGGGGTGGGTTTGACAGGCACGTATCATTGGTATGGAGGCCGGGATACGGGGGAGATCACAGGGACGATTATTCCCGAAACCGGTCAATTTAGCGGATTGTGGATCAGTGGACGGAACCCCAACGAGCAGGGTTTTCTCAAATGGTCAACCGTCAGGCCGGACTTTGTGAACGGCACATTTGAGAATAACGGTGTGCAAGGCCAATGGTGCGGCGTGCCGGCTGGTCAGCCGCTCCCGGCAGGCTGCGGCTTTAGCGGGTCATGGCAGTTGCACTTTGGGGCCGGGCCGGCCAGCGGTCAGGCGACGCTGACGCAGCAGGGGGAGCAAGTGGCCGGGCGTTACACCACCGACGATGGACGGCGGGGGGAGCTTGAGGGTACGATTACCATTCTATCCATCACCGAAGCCATCCTGAGCGGAACCTGGCGCGAGGCCGCTGGGCCAAGCGGGACGTTTCAATGGCAACTGGATCAAACGACCAACCGGACCTTCGCCGGACGGCGTGACGAGGGGCGCAGCGAATGGTGCGGCTGGCGAGCCGAGGCGAACCGTCCCGATCCGTGTGGGGCTGAACCGGAGCTAATCCAGAATTGAGTAGAGGAAGATGTAGAGCAGGGCAAACAGGCTGGCCATCCCAATCGACATCAGGAGGTTGGCCGGGCCGCCGATAATCAGCGTCACCAGCGGCGAGAATGTCCCGCCAAAGATAAGGTTCCATTTTACCCGCCGCTCCTCTTCATCTTTGGGAGGGGTGCGGGCGATGATAAATCGATCCGGTTCGTGATAGCTCCATTTGCGCGGTTTGTAGAGGGTTCCGCGCATCTGTTTTTCGACGTAATCAAACAACTCCTGGAGATCAACCTGACCATCCTGGTCCTGGTCCGCGCTGCCGGTTAACAATCCTTCGGTGAGATGGCGGGTAAACGTGGAGCTTTCCAGCGAGACAACCCCGGACTGGATTGGCAGAACATCGCAGATTGCGTCCGTGGCGGTTATGACCACGCGCCCCCGGCCCCGGCCCGCAAACGCCTCGGCCAGCCCCAGATCATAAGCGTCTCTTGCCGCCGGGGGCTGCTTCAACAGACTGTGGTGACAATCGAGCAGGATAATTTGCCGCCGGGAAAAACTGCGGTCCATCCAGGCGGTCAGGGCCGCAATGGGGATAGCCGTATCGTCGATGTAGGGCAGACGGGTATTGGCCCCGGCCAGATAGAGTTGGCCCCGGGCGTCGAGCAGCATATGGCCGGAGATGTAGAGCAGCAACACATCATACCGCTTGCGGCGGTGGAATAGGGTTTTGACCTGTTGCAGAATTTCTTCGCTTGAGCCGTTGGTGATTTTTTCGAGGTGATCGAAATTGCCAATTTCGGGGTCGTGCAGCACGGAGATCAAATTGCGGATGTTGGGGTCGGGGGTGGGCAGGCGAGCCAATTCGGTGTCGAGATAGTAATTATTGTGAATGATCAGGGCAATTCGTTCGCTCATATGCTTTTGGCAATGTTTACAAAAATAAACGCGACGATGACGGCTCAAATATTAACATAGGGCTATAATGATGTCAACTGAGGGGATTTTCCTACCGTCCCAAACGTCCTAAAAGAGGTCGAGGGCGCACATCGTGCGCCCTCGAACATGGAGAGGTAGCTGTGTTTTGCAACGTATGCCGGGGAGGGTGAGCAGGGACGTTACCACAAATCTGCCTGTAGCCTGTACTTTAGCAGGGGCAGACTTACATCTCTCAGCAAATTTACCCGAAAACGGGTAGCTACAAGGGGTTGGGCCAGAATGAGTGTGAAATATTGACTTTGCGCCCTATTTTTTGGGATTTTTGGGGCTATTCGATTTCAAATTCCAACTCTCCCAGCGCCTCGAGGCAGCTACGGTCCGGTTCGACGGTGGGATCGGCGAAAAAATCGTCGGCCAGCTCGATGGCGCAATCTTCACTGCTCAACAAAGAGTGTCCGGCCCCGGGGAACTCAAAATAGTAAGCCTGGCTCAGGGTCTCGGCTGTCAGACGGCCCCAAGCGGGGGGCGTGGCCGGGTCATACTCGCCGACCAGGATCAGGGTGGGGAGGTCGCTGACAACCGCTTCATTTTCGATGGGGTCGGCTTGCCCGGCCCCCCATATGTCACACACCTCAAATATCTGGGCGGTGGTGCTGAAGAGGGCCTCTTGTAACTCGACCGGAATTTCGGCCAGGGCCAGCCTTTCGGCCTCGTCGTAATCCCCAAAGGCAAATTCATCCCGGCAGATGACCGAATGATACATACCCTCGCTGTCGGTGCGGTCTACCCCGTCCTGGAACTTGGCGAAGCCCGCCTCCCCTTGCAGCTCTGCCGCCAGTTCATCATACAGCTCGAAATTCCCCTCGGCCACATCGTAGATCAACAGGGGCAGCAGGTAAATGTAATCGGCCCCGGCGGTCAGGGCCTCTTCGAGCAGATAGACCAGATCATCCCCATAGATTTCGGCGTCCGGGTCTTCGTTAAGGGCCGTGACCGTCTCCAAAAAAACGGCTTCCAGATCGGGGAAAGCGGCCCCGCAGTCGGGGTCGGCGGCACAATTTTCAAACAGGGTGCGTAAGGCGGCCAGCGTGTGCAGGCTTTCGGTTTCGGGCGTGGCCGCATTGGGCGGGAAGGGGGAGTCGAGGAGGACGCTCCGCAGGCCGGGGGGCTGCGCCCGCATAATGGCCAGGGCCAGGCGCGTGCCGTAGGAAATGCCGAGCAGGTTCCATTCATCATACCCCAACGTATCGACCAGGGCGACGACATCGGCGGCATTTTCGGTGGTATTGTAGGCGGTCAGGTCGATGCCCTCAGCCAGCAACCGCTCCCGACAGGCCGCCTCCGGGAACTCATCATCCCCGGCCTCATCCATCTCCACACAATCCAACGTTGGGGTCGAGTACCCGGTTCCCCGCTGGTCGATGAAAATGAGATCACGCTCTTGACTGAAGGTATAGCTGGCCCAAACCTCAGGCTCCCCCTCCAGATCGGACAGGGCGCTGCCGCCCGGCCCCCCGGCCAGATAGATGATGGGGTCCGGCTGCGGGTCAGGCGCGGGAGCGCGGAGAATGGCCACAGCCAGATCAATCGGCGGGCTGTCGGCTACGGTGCGGTTTTCCGGCACGGTCAGGTAGCCACACTCGACGGCGAAAGCGTCCGAAATGTCGAGAGGACAATCGGCCTCCCGGAACGAAGCATTGTCAGCCTCGCCGTTGTCGAGCGTTTCTGACGTTTGAGGGGTAATCTGGGCCGACTCGACGGCTGTGGCCGGGGCCTGCGGTTGCGGCGCGGAGTCCGGCGAGGCCGTGGTGCAGGCAGCGAACAGAAGTAGCGACAGCATCAGGGTGACAAGCGATACTTTCATTGTGAAATTCTCCGGTTTGAATGCGCTTA
>CAZWZZ010000513.1:0-5201 GCA_964638395.1 uncultured Caldilineaceae bacterium | reverse complement strand
CGGATGGGGTTGCCGTCGCTGTCGATGGCCTGGATGCCGGGCGGTAGATCGAGGGGGATTTGCACGTTCAGATCGCCGACGGCTTCGCTAATATCGACCGGCAGAGTGTCGATATAGCCGGCAATGTCGGCCAGTTGGCCGGGGTTGCCCTGGAGGGTGACGGTGGTCGGGTCAACCTGAAGATCGCTCAACCAGTAGCCGGGGGGGGGCGAATTTTGGGTGATGGCCCGGATACCGACATCGATGGCATTGAGCCGGCGCTGGATAGTGACCCGGACCTGAACCTGGGCCGGCTGGATGGACACTCCCCTGATAACCCGACCCGCTTCATCAACGGCCTCCACGGGGCGCAGTTCTTGCAAGGAGGCAGTGACGTTGGCCAGGGAAATATCGGTTTGAATCTGGTTGATTTGTTCGACCAGAGGGGCCGGGCCGGACACTTGCACCTGGTCGGGAATGACGGTTGGCGTGCGAACTACCTGATAGGCGGGGGACATATTTTCCTGATTGGAAATATCGACATCGACGGGCATGGTACGGCTGATGACGCGGGCCGCCTCGACATCGATGACGGCCGGATCGACCGACAGGATGCGAACCTCCGACAGGCTGGGGTTGACCTGCACATCGAGACGGTGGAGGCCCGGTCTGATGTCGGCCAGGGAGGCCACGGCCTGAAAGCTGGCGGGGCGAAGGGTGGGCAGGGCCTGGTCTGTGGTTTGGACGACGGCGGAGACGGAGTCGGGCGGCGGGTTGAGGAGGATCATGCCGGCCGGGGTATCTTCGACCCGAAGCGGAATATTCTCGACCAGTTCCCGGCGGGGCGGGTTGGTCTGTTCGATAACAAAAGCCCAGAAGGTCAAGGCGAAGAGGAAGGCCACGACCAACAGCATAAGGCTATTGACCACCTCGTGTCGGGTGGGCAGACTCGGTTTGGCCTTGAAGCGTTGGGTCAGGCGCTGTATAAGGCGTCGCCAGGAAAAGTCAGAATTTTCCGAACGATGGGGCAAATGAAAATCGACCAGTTTATCCCGCAGGTCGTTACTGTTTTGGTGACGGTAGAGCTGCCCATTTCGGGTTACAGAAATGTTTCCCGACTCTTCGCTAACGACGATCACGAAAGCATCGCTGGTTTCACTAAGGCCGACGGCAGCCCGGTGGCGGGTTCCAAAGCGACGGTCGGCATAAGCCAGAGAGCGCTGGGTGAGGGGCAGCACGCAACTGGCGGCCACCAGCCGGTCTTCCTGGATGATGACGGCCCCATCGTGGAGGGGGTTTTCGCCGTAGAAGATGGTCTGGAGCAGGTCGTGGGTCACTCTGGCCCCAATAGGCACACCGGTGTCGATGATGTCGGCCAGCGAGGTTTGGCCTTCGATGGCCACCAGAGCGCCTGTCTCTTTGATGGCCAGGGCCTCCATCGCCTTGACCAGTTCGGCGACGACATGCTCGGCGGCGGTCTGGCGGACGGCCCAACTGAGGCCGGCATGGCGGCCCAACCGCTCCAGGAGGCGACGCAGTTCGGGATGGAAAATGACCGGGGCGGCGATCAGCATGGCGATCAGCAGGCCCCGCATGAGCCAATCGAAGGTGGGGAAGGGCAGGACGATGGTCACGATGAACATGACCACGGCCAGGAGCAGAGCGCCCCGAATCAGGAAGACGGCCTGGCGGCGTCTGGCCCAGTTCAGGATAAAATAAAAAGTCAGTGCAACGAGTAGTAAATCAATCCATTCCATCCAGGTCCGAACTGAGAGACGGAAAATGATGTTGTCATAGAGAGATAGTAAAAAATCCACAAATTTACCTCATTTTTGCCTCATTTAATGCTCTTCAGGGGGGGGACTGGCATTATTCTTCTGGGTCATCCTATCCGGTCGTTCATTGAAGGTGACGGCGCCGGGCCGTTTGGCCGAACCGTGGGTGTAAAAGCGTTGGGTCGGATAGGCAAATTCGATATCCGGCTCCCGGCCAAAGGCATGCAAAATATCCTCCCAGAGCATCTGTTCACTGGAGCGACGACGGCGGGCCTTGCAGATATAACGGATCGTCAGGAGTATGCCGTAATCCTCTACTTTCGTATACACGATGGGGGTCAGGGTCGGATATTTGATGAGGTAGCGGCGGGCCGCTTTCCTGACCTGGTGGCCGGCCTCCTGGCTAGAGGTTTTGACCCGGTTGTCGGCAATCTCTTGCAGCAGACGCTTGGCTTTTTCCCAGTTACTTTCAAAGGTAATCAAGACCGGTATTTCGTGCCAGATGTACTCAAAACCCTGAGTATAGTTGAAAATACCGTTCGTGAAAATGAGGCGGTTGGGGACGTGGACAATGCGCCCCGTGCTTTGGTCGGCGTGGACCCAATTGCCGATTTCCAGCATCGAGAATTGAAAGAGGTTGATATCGACCACATCCCCCATGTAGGCCTCGATTTCGAGCCGGTCGCCCACCTCAAAGGGACGTCGCCACAGAATAAATATCCAGCCGGCCAGGTTGGTCAGCGGCCCCTGCAAAGCGATAGCCAGACCGGCCGAGGCCAGACCGAGAAATGTGGCCGCCGATTGAACGCCCGCCACCCAGATGCGCCCGACGAGGATGATGCCCAGCACGAAGGCGACATAGTTAGCCGTTTTCTTCCAACTGTAACGATGCCGGATATCCTGGGTTTCATAATTGATAATCCAGACAATTACCCACCGCAACAGCCACAGGCCGCAAATAATGACCACGGAGCTGATGATTTTCTGCTGTAGTTCCTGGGTGTACCCCTCCGAGGCGAGAATTATTTCGATGAGGTTGGAAATATCGTCCAGCATGATTATTCCTCTTTTGTACACCCCCACTCAACACTTGACGGACCTCACGGTTAAATCTCGGAGCGGTACGGTCGGAGCGTCGGTCGAGGCCAGGTAATCGGCCAAAGCCGGGTCGCCAAAACGGCGAAACGCCTCGTGGACTTGCCGGTAGTAGGCCCTGGCAATGACGACCTGGCCCTGTCGCTGTCCCGTCCGAAAACGGGCCTCGGCCTCCGGTCGTCCCCGGTATAGCCACACCCGCCCCTCGACCGGTCGCTCCATCTGATGGCTGATGTCGATGCGCCGGTAGTTCCGCTCCCGGTTATCGAGATGGCGGAGTTCCGGGGCCGACACGGCGAACAGCAACCCCCCGATGCGGCTTTCCGGGCTGGCATAAACATTGAGAAAGGTGACAAAAAGGGACGGGCGGTGGGTTGTGCCCTTATCAAGATAATATTTGTAGCCCGAAATGTCAACCCGATTATCCATAGCGATGTTCCAGGTCCGCCGGTAGCCCCGCACATGGCAAAAGTGATAATGCCCGGGCCGAAATGAGGACCGCCCCAAAAAAGTTCGGAGCCGGTCAGGATCGACAACCGAGCCGTAACCGAAGACATAGGTGGTCTCGCTCATTGGGCCTCAGGGGTAGAGGATTGGGTCCGGCTACCATTGGTGGGCCGGCTGAAACTGTCCCAGGGTACGCCGGAGCGAATGTGCAAATCCCGTTGGGGGAAGGGTATTTCGATATTGTTGGCTTTAAGCGCCTCCCAGATATTATAGCGCAGGTCACTGGCCAGGGGTACGATGCGAGCGGCGTTGTCGGTCCAGACCAGCAGATCGAAATTGAGGCTACTGTCGCCAAAGGCCATAAATTGGACCGTTGGCGTCGGGGCTTCAAGAACGCGGGGATGTTTGGCCGCCATCAGCAAAACCTGTTCCACCTGGCGAGGGTCGGCGTTATAGCTGACACCGACGCTGATCCGAATACGGACGACATCCTGGGAGCGGGTCAGGTTGGTTACCGTCTCGGTCAAGAATTTGGAGTTGGGCACGACAAGCTCGACATTATCTTGGGTGCGAATGAGCATGCTGCGGACGTTAATCTGTTTGACCACGCCGACGGTGTCATCAATCTTGAGAACGTCGCCCGGCCCGATGGAACGCTCGAACATCAGGATAAAGCCACTAACGAAGTTACTAACAATTTCTTGCAACCCAAAACCGAAACCAACCGACAGCCCCCCGGCAATGACGGTCAGAGCAGTCAGGTTGACCCCGGTGATCTGGAGGGCAAATATAACACCCAGGAAGATGATGATGTAGCTAATCAGGGCCGAGAGGGCCTGGGACAGGGCCCGGTCCGCATTGACCTGGGGCAGAAAGGTGCGCCTTAGATAGCGTCCAATGCCCCGAGCGCCCAGCCAGAACACAATGAGTGTCACCACCCCGGTGAAGATGGAGCCAATCGTGACCTGAACATCCGTATAAGGGGCAATCGAAAACCCCAAAAGATCATCGACCAACCCCAGAACCTGGAGCGCCCCGGCGATAATCGCTAGAGGCAGCATGACTTTTTTCTTCCAGACGTCGGCCTGAGCGGGTAAAAGGTTGATGACGAGGAGGGCCGCCAGGAAGCTGTATAGCAGCCACAACCCGACAAAAAAGTTGACACCGGTTAGAAATACGTGGGGCCAGCCTTGATCTTCAAAGAGGGCAATGGTCATCAGCATCAACATTTCGGTCAAAACCGGCCAGGCTACCCCGTTGACCAGCGTGGTCAATTGGGTATTCCAGGGCAACCATTCCAAGGCAATCTTTTGTTGTCGGAGCAAGCGTCGCAGGAAATGGTGTAGGAGCCAGGCCACAACCACCCATGTGGCCGAAATCCCGATTTGAATGATGACCTCTTCGGAGGTCAGGGTGTCAACCCAGCCGGTAACCAAACTATTGAGACTCTGTAGTATCGCCTCAAGCATCTTTCTTATGCCCTCCCAGCTTAGCGTGTAACATCAGATTATACAGGACTTACGCAGATTGGGTATCAAAGCTTATTAGACTTTATATCGATTTAATCATTTAGCATTTTTAGCCTGGTCACGAGAGCAGGATCGCTAGAATTAAAGGATTTTGATCCTATCATTCAAACAATCCTGCTTTTTTTGGGAGGCATAATGCTAATCGGTATAATGTCTACTTTTGGAGTCTAAAGCTGTGCTTTGTGACCCAATTCGGCCCCAAATCAAAACTTTGGACTTCGGCGTGAGTCCTGTTATAGACAGTGGACGTTAACAGTATACAACGGGATTGATTGGAACGAAAATGAGGGGAGAACCGCAGGGGCTGGCAGGTTGGAAGGTTGGAAGGTTGGAAGGTTGGTTATCGGTTGATGGCCAATCTGCCGGTCTGTCTTTC
>CAZWZZ010000512.1:0-5202 GCA_964638395.1 uncultured Caldilineaceae bacterium | reverse complement strand
ACATAAGCGGCCATATAGGGGATACAGTATTCCAATTTGTAACCAATATCGACTCCGGCTTTGGCCAGTTCGGCAATGTATCTGGTTCGATCAATATCAGGGGCTAATAGAGCCACAAAATGAGAATAGGTTGCCTCCTCTTGCCATATTGGGATAGATAAGCGCCGTACTTGCTGCAAAGCTTCATAATAACGTCGAGCGATGATACGCCTTTTTTGTTCAAACGCATGTAGTTTTGCCAATTGCGCTTGACCAATTGCAGCTTCAACAGTCGTCAGTTGCCGTTGAAAATTATCGGGTAAATCGATTTTATCCTCATCATAATATCGTACAAATTTATCGAGCCAGGCGGTCTGATGTTCCAGATAGTGCGTCAGGCTGTAGCCCCATCGAGAAAAGGCAAAAAGTGTAGCTAAGAAGTAAATACGTCTTTCCCAACTGCGCCAGACACTTGTTGATTGAAATACTTGAGAGCGATAGCGCCGCAGTTTAGCAGCAAGATCATCATCATTGGCAGTTAACATTCCTCCGGCTAAAGAAGTTAGATATTTTGCAGTATTAAGACCAAAGAGAGCCACATCCCCTGCGTTGCAAACGAGCTGACCCTGCCAGCGTGCCCCAAACGCATGGGCGCAATCCTGAATGACCCAAATCTTATGACCGAAGCGAGCCTCGGCAGCCCGGACAATCTCATTAAGACGCTCCACATTTAATGGGTAACCAAATAAGTGCGTGGCCACAATAGCCCGGGTGCGGGCGTTAATGGCGGCCTCAACTTGGTCCAAATCCATATTGTAATCGGTGAGGGTAATATCTACGAAACGAGGAGTATTCCCACTCAAAACAATAGCATGGGCCACAACCACGCAGGTGTAGGCGGGCATAATAATTTCGGCATTTTCGATATTCAATGCTTTGAAAAAAGCCCAGAGCGCGCTCCGTCCGTAAGGAAAAGCGATGGCATAGTTTGCCTCAAAGGTATGGGCAAATTCGATCTCAAATCGGGTCACGGCCTTGGGATGAGAATAGAAAAGCGTGGCAAATTCTTCTCGTCCTAAATAGGGTTTCAAACGTGGAATCATGCTTAGTTTTCCCAATCTCCCCCACACGGATTATGACTCCAGAATTGACTGCCATCATATTTAAGGGTTTCAGCCTGAGGTATCAACTACGGCACCCTCCCCCATCATAGACGATGATTCATAACGCAATCCCCACTGTTTTAACGTATTAAAAGAATAATCTTGGACAATAATATCCAATGCTTGTCGAAACAGTTCGATTTTTTGGTTTAAAGGTATTCGTAAAGCTTGCGGAACGTAGACGCCCTGGCCCACGAGGGGAACCTGGCCGGCTAAGTCAGGATGACTGTAATCGACGAAATCGGAGAGGTGAAATTGAAATTGGATGGGTCGTTTTAAGGCTTTTAATGTGCGGTATGAAAGATTGAATAATTCAAGTCCGGTCGCTAACAGAAAAGTAGCGAAGAAGGGCAAGCGGATAACGGGCACAACAGTAATAGGAAACTCGATAATGCCGCCCTGCCCCCGTTTCCCCAGGCTACCTTGGCCGGTGGGGTAAGGGCTGGTCGGGGCCAGCATGTACTTCAAATGACCCAATGTGGTTCGTTCCCCACCCTGACGGCTGCGGGTCGTGCGCCAGTGTAGAAGTTTTAATAGAGGCATCAGCGTGGTTGGAAAAACCGATGAGTCGTACAGATAACCTCGCCGCTTAAGAATTGAGAGCGTATCATCGCTGATGTTCCAGCCGGGTGACCGAAAGCCGACCGGACGTTGGCCGGTGACCTGCTCACACACGGTCTCCATACCGGCAATCTCGGTTTCCTTTTGTTCAGGCGTTAGAAAGCGGAAGCCCTGGGCATGGGTGTGGGTGTGGTTGGCAATCTCGTGGCCGGCCTTGACCATCGCTCGGATGGGGCTATGATTTTGCGGTTGCAAAAAATCGTGCCCGACCATAAATAGGGTGGCTTTAATGCCGAAAGGCTCCAGAAAGCGGGCGAAGTTTTCAAGGCCCATCTCAAATTCAGCAAAGGTATAAGTCGGGCAACGTAGCCCATGCCCTTTATAGATTGAATGAAGTGTATCGATATCGCTAGAAATAGCGGCTGGTAGCATCGTTACCTTAAATTATTGTCTTGATTCGCAACACTTTATCCTTCTGCAAGGTTTTAACATCAACCTGAGGAAAAGACGTTATTTTAGATTTATTCCGACTTCCTTCGTAATAACCGGCGGACGCCATATGAATTCCATTAAAACTGCGGCCAAATTCTAACCGGCGCAGCGATAATTGCGCCGGATTGTACAAAATATCCTCAACGATAATATGGTTTGTTTCAAAAGTCAATTTGCGTTTAAGTCGAAGCGAAGTAGCTCGTTTGCTACTAATGAGCAGCCTGACCAGGTAACGTTTGAGCCAATTGCCCAGATGAATATTCCGCATTACGGTCAGATTAAGCAAACGTAAAGCAATAAAGCGGGCCGGAGAAGGAATGGCCCGGGGCATATGATACAAAGATGTTTCGACCGCTATAGATGTCCCGGTTATCTCTGTCTGGCGCTGATGATGCGTTATCTGGGTGGTCAGATAAGTTCCGTTAGCCAACTGACCCCCATAGCCCCCATCATCCCATTTCAGGCAGGCTTTATTTTTATCAAATATTTTCAGCGTCCCCCCATTACTACTACCAAAAATGGCATAATAGTTTGGGGTTCCTCGGATATGGAGACCGGCTTCGGGGAAATCTTGGCTGACCGGGGACAAATCTTTGGGGAGTGATGGCCCATTAGGGGCAGAGAGCGGTAACTCAACGTCCAGCGCACAAACGTAATTTGATAGAAGTGGAGCCAGATTGCCGATATCGATAGTAGATAGCGTCGTCGTTTGACCGGCAGCGAGGGCCGTCCCCATCGCCTCGTAGATGGCCCAAGCCATAGGGTATTTTTGACTCAACAAGGCAAGCCCCCCCGGATAGAAAATAGCCGTGCGCCGGCTGCCATAAAGTCCGCCAAACGTTCCATCGGGATGGACAAACCATTTAATAAATTCAAGCGCTCTGACCAGCGCCTTTTCCAGGGTTGGGGTTGGACTTATTTGTTGGAACTGGGCTAAATAGTAGAGGCATAGTGTTTGATACCCTGGGTCGGCTCCCTCGTACTCTAAAAACCAACCTTCTATAGATTGATGGCTTAGAATACGAGCTAACAAGATAGTTGCTTGTTGCTCAAACCGGCCTTCATTAAAATAGCGGGCAGCAACCAAGAGGGACAGCGCGGCCCCGGCCAAATGATTAGCAATATGGCCATGTTGCTCGTAGTATCGACATAGAAAGTTGGCCGCTTGGGTCAAACATATCTCAATGGTTTGCTGCTCCTTATGGCTCAATTGAGCCGCTACGAGCGTAAAAGACTCCAAGAGCGGATGTAGCAGAAAGGCGGTGGCTCCAAAACTCTGTTCATAAGGAAAGGCCTGGTCGAATGAGCCATTGTTATGCTGTATTTTGGCGGCATATAACAAGCCAGCTTTAATGGCCGGCAGCAGCAGCTTATTTTGGTAGAAGGTACTGTTAGGGTCGGCATATAACTTGGTCAGGGGGTAAACATTACGCTGGAAGGTGGCTTCCGGAAAATCAATTAATTTCCACCCCCAAAATTTGCGATCAAAACAGCCGTAGGTAGCTGAGTAAGGATTTCGATCTTGCTCACTGAGTAATCGCGCTCCGGCCACATCGGTCTGTTGGCGCAACGCATTGATGAAACTTCGATTATCCATCCAAAAACTGCTGCATCCATAATTCCAGATTCAACAACCCCCACAACCCCCGACCGTAGTCCCGTTCCGTATCTAACAAAGCGCCAACTTGCTGAGTATTGAACATTTTTCTCGATTGGGCTTTAGCGCCGAGCAAGGTCTCCTTGACGAAACTTCGCACCGGCTCTTGCCGATACCATTGGCTCAATGGCACAGGGAACCCCATTTTATCCCTGCGTTGGTGGATTTCGTCCGGAACTAGATTTCTCACCACCTCCCGAAAAATGTGTTTAGAGCGACCTCCCTTAAATTTGATTTTAGGCGGCATGGAGGCCACCAGCTCGACTAAACGATGATCTAATAAAGGCACACGAGACTCCAACGATACCGCCATGCTGGTCCGGTCTTCGACGTGCAGCAGAGAAGGGAGCAGAGTCTTTATATCAAACCGACACATTTTATTGATTAAGGCGTGGCAATTGGGGTCATTAAACAGGTCACAATAGGCTTCATAGGGGGAGTAGTCATCTGCCGCGGCTAAAAAGTCAGAGTTGAATAGAGGTTGTGTACTTTTGCTCCGATTTATCAATCGATAATACCGTCGGTCGGCGGTTTCAAAAAGGCCATCTTGCCAAAAAGATTTAAGCAGGGGTTGATAATTTTGCAACTGAGGCAAGTTGGGTAGGATCGACTCAAACGTAACCACATATTTGTCCTCTTCTTGCGTCCCCTCGATGCCGCCTTTGATACAGGCTTCCAGATAAGCGATTAGGTAGCGGGTGTACCCGCCAAAAATCTCATCCCCCCCCTGGCCGCCCAGCACAACTTTGACGTGTTGGCTGGCCAAATGGGAGACAAAGTACTGGGGAAAAAGGCCCGGTCCGGCTGCCGGCTCATCCATAAAATAGATAAGCCGGGGCATAGTCTCTATAAAGTCATCAGCAGTAGGAAATACTTCATAATGGTTAGCGCCTGTTTTGTCCGCTACAAGTTGAGCGTAAGCGGTTTCATCATATTGTGGTCCATCCCGGAAGCCGCCGGTGAAGGTAGAAAATGAACCACCGAGGAGAGAGGTAGTCAGGCAGGTCACGGTCGTCGAGTCCAACCCACCACTGAGATGCGCCCCGACCGGTACGTCAGCCCGGAGTTGCAAGCGGACCGCATCTTCCAAGAGCATGGCCAATTTCTGTTGAAAATAAGAAACGGTGTGATCCGTATCGACGCTGAAATCGATGTCCCAATACTGTTTGACGGTCAGTTGACCTTCTGCATTTAGGAGTAGGTAATGACCCGGTAGTAATTTGTGGATATTTTGAAAGAGAGTTTTATCACCCAGACAAAATTGAAAGGTCAAATAGTCGGCCAATCCGGACCGATTGAGTTCCGCTGTGACCAGCCCGGTTTGCAAAATCGCCTTGATTTCCGAGGCAA
>CAZWZZ010000511.1:0-5215 GCA_964638395.1 uncultured Caldilineaceae bacterium | reverse complement strand
TTTCATCGTAATCGTAACTCCTGGCTGCCCAGCTACGAGCAGCCCAAAACAAAAACTCCCCAGGTAGGCACAAGCCATATGGGGAGACGGACAATAACGGTTGTGTCGAATTGTTAAATCAGGGTCTTGGCCGAAGGATGCGCGACGGCGTGACCCAAACCGGAAAGGCCAAACAATTTGAAAAGGAAGATCTCCCCAGAAAATGGCTATCTTTCAGCCTGATACATCACCACAACATAGGGTGGCCTTTCGATTTTTATTGTATCACAAAAATCTGGGGGCGATATCCATCTTGGGACGGGTTTCCGACCTGGATAGTTGACCAGTCTTTTTCCTGGTCAACCGACGAGGGTTTTGACGGGTCTATGATCCGGCTATTGGAGGACAAGCAGGGTGGCATTGCCGTGGGCCAGCAAGGTTTGGCCCTCGTCGGTGATGCGTACCGTGAGGCTGACGGTGCGCCGCCCCAGGTGTTCAATCTGCGACCGGGCGATGAGCCGCTGCCCCAGCTCGGCCGCTTTGAGATAGCTGATATTGAGGGTGGTCGTCGTCACCCGCCGACCTGAGGGCAGCAGGGGACGGGGAAAAAAGCAGACGGTATCAACCAGCGTCGCCAGCAGCCCGCCGTGGACGCCGTTCATATAGTTGCTGTGCCGCTCATCAACGGTCACTTCCATTTGGGCATAATCCTCGCCGATTTCGGTGAGGGTTATGCCCAGCGTTTTGAGCATCCCGATGTTGTTGGCTATGTCAGGGGTAAACCGTGTCATCAATTCCTCCGTAAGGTGGTATGTGGCGGTGATTGTAACACCGTTGCCGGGGGTGACCAAATGCTTTGACTGGGACACACTCCCGGTCAAATAGGGGGTTGACAGAGCATAGGTTGCATGCTATGATGTCCTCATCATAATGAGGATACGGAGACTTTTGATGCCCAAGCACTATTACGAACTTATCAAAAACCAAGCCAAAGTTAAAGTCGTTGCTCAAGCCCAAGAAGACACGCTGAACAAAATTAAAATGATGATGCTCGCGGCTGCCTCTGCGGGCGTTTTTTATTTTTTTGGGTACAACGTGTGGCACGCGCTGCTGGGCGGTTGATGTGACCGGATAACAAATCCACATAGGGCGCAGCCACTCGGTTGCGCCCTATTTTTTTGTCTGCAACCCTTTCAAACTTGCCGTAAACGTGCGGAAAGATTAAGATAAGCTGCGGATTTGCAAGCAGGTTATGGGCAGTGTGAGAATGGCCGATAAAATCGTCGATAACATCGAAGCCTATCGCCTACTCAGGATGCGTTTGTTGCTCAACTGCGTGACTCCTAAGAAAGGCTATGGTTGGGCAAATACGACTACTCCAAGCCGACATACGAGATAGGAAGAGCGCGATAATTTGATCGAGGAGACAGATATGCTAAACCAACTGGAAAATTTAGCCCAAACGGCCCGCACCGAGCTGGAACAACTGGACAGTGGCGAGGCCCTGGATACATGGAACAGCCAATACATTGGCCGCAAAGGGGCGATCCCCCTGATGTTGCGCCGCATTGGAGAGTTGCCCAAAGAGGAGCGGCCCATCTTCGGCCAGCGAGCCAACCAACTGCGCCAGGAGTTAGAAACGGCCTACGAGCAGAAAGCCGAGGCCATCAGAGCGGCGGAGATGGCCCAAAGCCTGGCCGAGGGGGCGGTCGATGTCACCCTGCCCGGTCGCCCGGTGGTCCGGGGACGGCTGCATCCCAGCACCCAAACGCTGCGCCGCATCTACCAAATCTGGGCCGATATGGGCTTCCAGGTTTACCGCAGCCGGGATGTGGAAACGGACGAGATGAACTTCCAACTGCTCAACTTCCCGCCCCACCATCCGGCCCGCGAAATGCAGGACACCTTCTACACCACCAACCCCGACGTACTGCTGCGGACCCACACCTCCCCCGGCCAGATTCGGGTTATGCGGGAATACCACCCGGAGCCGATCCGGGTCATTCTGCCGGGGATGTGTTACCGGCACGAGCAGATCACCGCCCGCTCCGAAATTCAGTTCCATCAGGTCGAAGGGTTGGCCGTCGGCAAAGGTATTCGCTTCAGCGACCTGAAAGGGACGCTCATCAACTTCACCAACCGGCTCTACGGCCAGGGCCGGCCCGTTCGGTTCCGGGCCAGCCACTTCCCCTTCACCGAACCCTCGGCGGAGATGGATGTCGAATGTTTTCTGTGTGATGGCCAGGGCTGCCGCGTCTGCAAATATGCCGGCTGGCTCGAAATTTTGGGCTGCGGCATGGTTCATCCCAACGTCCTCCGCAACGGCGGCTACGACCCCACCGAGTTCAGCGGCTTCGCCTTCGGTATGGGGCCGGAACGGATCACGATGCTCCGCCACGGCATCCAGGATATTCGCTACTTCTGGGGTAACGATCTCCGCTTCCTGGAGCAGTTTTAGAAAGATGCTTGTGTAATCCGCCTTACAGAAAAAAAAGCCTCCTTTGTTTTGTAGACAGTCTTACCGAACTTGATGATGTCAGGCATTACAATGAATCTTGTGTGCTGTATGACACGATTCATAAATCTGCATAACATCAGGAGGAACTTACTATGCGTAAAGATTACTCTCGCCGTGAATTCATGCGCCTGGCCGGTCTGGGCGCAACGGCCTCGTTGTTAGCCGCCTGTGGCGCGGGCGTTGCCGACCAACAGCAAGCAGCCGCAACTGATCCCCCCGACAGCGATTCCGAACCGGCCGAAGCTGGCGACTCCGGCGCGGCCGCCGAAGCGGGCGAGGTTGAAGTCGTCGTTGGTGATGTGATCGATTATATGTTGGAGAGTGACGAGTGGCCCGGCGATTTTGGGTACGTCACCCTGGCCCTCCACGAGGCTTTCTACAACGGCGATATGGTCTACCACATTCGCACCGATGCCTCGGAGGCGGCCTTTGCTGAGGAAAATGGCCTGGTTTACGTGCCCCTGCTCAATGGAGCCCTGAACAATGAGGCAGCGACCTCCCCCTACTACACCTTTACCAACGGTGTAGCGGAGCAGCGCCCGGTGATCGCCACCGTGCCGGGGATGGATACCTTTAGCCCGGCTCTGCGTGTCCATCAAGTCACCTTCAACGGCGACGCCACGTTGCTCGACTCCGTCGAGGCTATCGAGGCCGCCGCAGGGAATGGCGATATTACCATCGAACCGCTCGACTTGATCGTCAACTACCCCTTGATAAAATGGACGGATGGGGGGCTGACGGTTGACACAGCCCTGGAAAAAGCTCTGGAAAATGGCCAACTCTTCGAAGAGGCCGACACCGAAAACCTCCAGGTCCGAATGAAACTCCACCAATGCTACCCTGGCAGTCGTTACATCGTCACCGACACCTCGACGCCGGAGATGGCCCCGATGATGAACATTGCCGCCTCGCCGCCGACCCAGGCCCTCCAAGATGTAGGGGCGACGGACGAAATTTGGGTCTTCGGCAACGGCATCCCCGGCCCCGGCGTGATGGGCTTCCAACCGGCTATTTTTGACAACAAGGCCACGGACCCGGTCTGGAGCCCCTTCTGGGATCACTTCACCGTCGTCTGGAAGGATGAAGCCAACGCCCGCCTTCTCAAAACCTCGGCGGAAATCCGCGAACTGGTCGAGTCGGGTGAATTGGAGCAGTTCAACGGCGTGCCCGACAGCCACCCCAACGGCTTCGTCGTCAACTGCCCCGCCCCGATTTTGGCTCCGAATAATTTCTCGGCCTGACCATAAATGTAAAACAAATTGCGGTGGTGTCAAGAAATAGTTGATAGACAATGAAGATTGTAATGAAAAGCAAAGAGCTTGAAATGTAAGTTGAGCATATACAACTGGTCATTGAACCATCACCAATGAAGAAAGAGAGGATTTGTCTGGTACGCCGACACAAGACTACCCAAATCCGTTTCTGATGAGCTTTACACCGGACAAAGGTGAATAACTCGTCTGCTTCCAATATTATTTTCCACTACCAAATATTCTATTGGCAATTCCTCTCATTTCTTTGACTTTTTAAGCACTCTCTTGGGGGGCATGGGGGAATTGGGAGATTGGGTAGCGAAGTGGTGGGCGAAGTGTTCGAGGGCGGTGGTTTTGCCGGAACCGGGGTCGCCGAGGAGGATGAGGCAGGGGTATTTGTCCATGCCGTCGCGCAGGGTGGGCAGTTTGATCCGCTTGATTTCCTGGCCGCTGGGGATCCATTCGCAATTTTCGGCCTGCGCCCGACGGCGACGGCGACGAGCGGAGCGGGGCGCAACGGTCTGGCGCGACGGGGCGGGGGCGGTTTCGGTGGTTTCTCCGGCCAGGGGGATGTAGTAGGCGGCCTCTTCGCCGAAGCGGGTTTGGAGGCGTTGCAAATAGGCCGGCACGCGCCAGACAACCCGCTCCTCACCCACCACCAGGGTGGGTTCATCCGCGCCAATCAAACAACTGACCTCATTCAATAGCCAGCGATTGACCTGCCGCCGGGCCTCTTCAGCGGTAATCTTGATTTCAAAGGAGCGTTCCACTTTGAGATCAACTTTGCCTTTGGGGGGGATGGGCTGGCTATCGAGCAGAATAGTCATCGCTTACTCCTGGGTTCAACAAGGTCTGGCCTGAACAATGTCATTAAGTTAAGCGATATAGCATCCCGAGTAGCGCGGAACGGCGTGGAGCGCGTATCGAGGGGTGCGGCTCAACCGACGATTCGGAGCCACCCCGCACCCCTCGATACGGTTTCGCTACGCTCACCTACTCGGGATGCTGCTAACTTAATGACATTGGTTGTACGTCACCCCTCACCTCATTACGGAGATTCAGGCTCGTGCCCAGGGTCTTGCTGACCATCCCCCCGCACCGCCAGCAGGGTGACGCCGACTGCCTGGCAGCCTGTGCCGCAATGGTCTTGGCCCATCTGGGGCAGCCGGTGGATTATGACCGTCTCCTCCGTTTGCTGGACGTTCAATTCTATGGCGCACCGGCCGGCAACATCCGGCGGTTGAGTCGCCTCAACCTGACCGTAACCTACAGTCACACCGACATCAGCGGCCTGGAAGCGTTGCTCGACCAGAGGCAAAAAATGCCACGCTCCAACGTTCGCCAGGCGGGGGCCTGTTCAGCTACCAGAGGGAGCGTGGCTCTTTTATATTCGCCCGATGCGGAACGCCCTACGGACGCCACACCGGCCAGGCGTCTCGCTGCGTTTTCACCCAGGAGAACGGCC
>CAZWZZ010000510.1:0-5216 GCA_964638395.1 uncultured Caldilineaceae bacterium | reverse complement strand
TATATCAGATGGCATGCCGCATAACAACCTAATAAGTAGGTGATAAGTCCTAAGATGTCCTTAAGGGAGTTAGATAATTTAGGCTATGCCAGGGTGTAAAGGAACAAATAATGACCAACTATCGTTCAAAGCGACCGTATGAACAGAAAACAATCAGTAAGAGCGGGCTGCTTATTTTCAGTCTGGGCCTGGGGGCGCTCCTGATAACGGCTACTATCATTGTGGGGTTGATGATACCTAATTTTAGTGACCGCTTCGACAGCCTGGCCTACCGTGCCCGCACCTACTATCGTCACTTCATACCCCATCCTGACTATCTGCCGACCCCCGCGCTCGAAGCGGCCCACACCCCCCCGGAGTCTCGGCACGATGCTGACGGGCCCAATCCGGTTCCGCTTTCGCCAACGGCGGCAGTGACCCCGGCCCCGGCTCTGATTGAGTCGAATGAGATCGAGGGTGATACAGATAGTGTACCTTCATTTGTCCCTGAAACAAATATCTCTGAAACAAATGAGAGTCCGGGCAGTGGGGCGACAGAGCGGGAGACGCAGCCAACGGTCAGCCTGACCCCGACCGGTGACCGGGTGCAACTGACCGGCTTGACCCACCAATGGCAGACCTGGAACAACTGCGGTCCGGCCACCATCACCACCTATATGAGCTACTTTGGTTATGAGGAAACCCAGGCCGACGCCGCGCTTTTCCTGAAACCGAATCAGGATGATAAGAACGTTGGGCCGCATGAGTTAGCGGCCTATGCCCAGAAAAATGGGTTGGGGGCTATGCTGCGGCAGGGGGGCAGCCTCGACCAGCTCAAACAGTTCTTGAGCAACGACATCCCGGTGTTGGTCGAAACCTGGCTGGTTCACGACGGAGATGGCCTGGGCCATTATCGCCTCGTCACCGGCTTCGATGACACGACCGAGCAGTTCACCACCGCCGACTCGCTCAACGGGCCGGCCTACAACGTCAGTTATGAACAGTTGGATACCGATTGGCGCGTCTTCAACCGGCTCTACATCGTTGTCTATCCCCCGGAGCGGGCGGAGACGGTGGCGGCCATCGTCGGGGTGGCGCTGGACGACCGGCTGATGTATGAGCAACTGCTGGCCACTGCCGAGGCGGACATCGAGGCCAACGCCGAGGATGCCATCGCCCATTTCAACCGGGGCGAGGCCCTGACCCGCCTGGAGCGGTATGAGGAGGCCGTCGCTGCCTTCGACCAGGCCCGCCGCCTGGGGCTGCATTGGCGGCGGCTGTGGTATCAATTCACCCCCTTCGAGGCCTATTATGCCGTGGGCCGCTATCAGGATGTGCTGGAGTTGACCCAGGCCACGATCCGGGGGGCCGGCGGGCTGGAGGAAGCCTACTACTACCACGGCCTGGCCCTTCAGGCCAGCGGACAGGTCGGGGCCGCCGAGGATTTCGAGGCCGCCCTGAGCTACAACCCCAACTTCACCCCGGCCGCCGAGGCCCTGCGGGCCCTGGAGACGGAGACGACTCAAAATTAGTACTGTGGAAAATAAGTTTCGTGAGGTTCGTAGTAACCGCTTTAGCGGTCTAAAGACGGCGGTCTACTGACCATTAAAAAAGGAGGTCATCAGCGTGAGACGTTGGCTACGTGAAACCGCTTTTGAAGTGGCACGCCGCGATTTAGCCCTATTTTTGGAAGATCACGAGGAGGATTTGCTGCGTATTTTCCGCGAGGAGATTCAGCGGCTGGATGATGAGATTCCCGAAGAACAATCCTTCATCGACATCAAAATGGTTCCTCTCGGCGAGACGATGCTCAAGGCTGCCCTGCGAGCGGTCAGCCGTTTCTTGCGGGAGGGGGAGGAGATGGGCGAGGAAGAAAAGCGCGATTGAAATCGCCCTTACAAAATCCGCAATCAATTTAGGCAGTTCCAAGATTTAAATGATCCTAAAGTTGGATGATGAGTCAGTGGTCAGTGGTCCTTTGTCCTTTGCAACTGACCACTGATAAATGACAACTGACCCCAAGCTCGGATTTTTGGGACAATTATTTTTCTGGTACTGCCTTACCGTATGGTGTACGAAGCTATGGCAAACTCCGGGTGGGGACGTATACTGGGGTGATGACCGTCTTTTGTAGACGGCCCGAAAAAACCCCAAAGCCCAGGATAAAGGCGGCGATGAGAGCAAAGGTTAGGGGTTCCATATTTTACAGCGGCACCACCCCCCCATACCGCACCCCGGTCAAATAGGCCATATCCCGGTTATACGTCGTCAAATCATCAAGCGCGAATTGATTCAGATGGGCGTGACCACAAGCACGGGCCAAGACCTGCATCAAATGGGTGGTCGCCTCGAAATAGTTCTTGAGCTGCTCGGCCGACTTTTCGACGATCAGCCGCGCCCGCAGATTTTGCTTCTGGGTAGCGATACCGACCGGACAGTTATTCGTGTGGCAGGCCCGCATGCCCAGACAGCCGATGGCCTGAATGGCCGCGTTGGAAACGGCCACCCCATCCGCGCCGAGGGCCAGAGCCTTGACGAAATCCGACTCGGTCCGCAGACCGCCGGTGATAATCAGCGTCACCTCCCGCCGTCCCCGCCGGTCGAGATGCTGCCGGGCGCGGGCCAGAGCCGGAATCGTCGGCACGGAGATATTTTTCTTGAAGATTTCGGGGGCCGCGCCGGTTCCCCCGCCCCGCCCATCGAGGATGATGTAATCGACGCCGACGGCCAGGGCAAAGTCGAGGTCTTCCTCGATATGTTGGGCGGACAGCTTGAAGCCGATGGGGATACCCCCGGACACCTCCCGTACCTCATCCGCTACCCGCTGAAAATCCTGGACCGAGACCAAATCGGGAAAGGTCGAGGGGCTGATGGCCGACTGCCCCTCTTCCAATTCCCGCACCTCAGCAATTTTGCCCACCACTTTATCGCCCGGCAGATGGCCCCCGGTTCCCGTCTTGGCCCCCTGCCCCCCCTTGAAGTGGAAGGCTTGTACCTTTTTGACTTTATCCAAACTCCAGCCGAAGCGGCCGGAGGCCAACTCATAAAAATAGCGAGAGTTGGCCGCCTGCTCCTCCGGCAGCATGCCCCCCTCGCCGGAACAGATGCCGGTCCCGACCAGCTCCGCGCCCATGGCCAGGGCGGTCTTGGCCTCCTCGCTCAAGGCACCGAAGCTCATATCGCTGACGAAAATTGGAATGTCGAGACGCAGTGGCTTTTTGGCGTTGGGGCCGATGACCAACTCGGTGCCGACTTCCGCCTCATCCAACAGCGGCCGGCGAGCCAACTGGCCGGTAACGATGTTGATGTCCTCCCAGCGGGGTAGCTCCGTCAGGGCCACGCCCATGGCTGAGACCTGGCCGTGATGCCCCCATTTGCTCAGGCCATTCTTGGCCAAATTTTTGATATATTTGTTGTACGGCTCCTCCGGCGTGCCGTGCAGGTCGGCATACAGCCCCAGATACGCATCCCGTTGGTAGGGCTGCGGGTTGTCGATGCGCCAGGCGATGATCTCATTCTCATCCACGTAAACCGCATCATCCTCCTCGTTGATCCAGGCCGTAAATTTATGCAGAATTTCGCTGTTGTTATACTCGCTGACGCCGGTATCGAAGCGGTAATCCCAGTTGTGGACGCCGCAAATGATATTGTGGCCGCTGATATGGCCATCGGCCATTAACGCGCCCCGGTGCTGGCAACGGCCATACAGCACCGATACCTCATCATCGTAGCGAACCACCACCAGATCGACATCAGCCACCAGCGCATAGGCCGGCTGCCGGTCTGCCAACTCGCTCCAGGTGGCGACGCTCACTTGGCGGACATCTTGAGGTTGGTTGGTTGTCATCAGGTCTCTCCTTATCAATGGAAGGGTGGAAGGTTAGAAGATTGGAAGGATGGAAGGATGGAAGGGTGGAACGTATATAATCTCCCAATCTCCCATCCCCCAATTTCCCATCTTATGACTTCATCAACGCCGAACCGGACTGCTGCGCGGTTCGCATAAAATTGAGCAACGTCTCGGCCGGATCATCTGCCTCGACCAGGGCGGCATATTTCATCATGGCTCCCTTGAAGCTGGCGGTGTGCCATTCGGCATCGGCGGGTAGCTCCGTCTCCAGCCAGCCGTCCGGCAGGGGGTAAGCGGTGATGTAAAAATAGGGGTCGGGGATGCCCTCATCGCCGGGGGCGAAGCCGAAGTTCATCTGCTCATCGGCGTTCTCTTCATCCACCGGATCGACGCCGGGCACCATCCGCCCGGAGAACCAGAGCATGGCCAGGTCGATATGGTGCGGCCACAGTTGGACCGGACTGGTCTCTTCCCGTAGCTCCCCTTTGAACTGTTTGAAAATGGCATCCAGTTGGGAGATGGCCCGCCAATAGGTTTCCGCCTGCTCGCGGATGTAAGTGCCCGGCGTGGTATCCTCAAAGAGGCTGCGGTCGATGTCGGGAGTGATGCCCATCGCCGCCAGAGCCGTCAGGGCTTCATCACAAAAGGTGGCCGCCGATTGGCCGGTCAACGGTCTTTGCCATACCTGGCCGTGGCTACTGTTGATGACCACTTTATGCGTCGTGAAATCCAGCATCATCTCAAACGTTTTGTCCCCGGCCAGGATGGGCGAGGTGGTCAACCCCGTGGCCCCGACGCGCAGGCTGACGTGGTACCAATGCTTGTGGGGCGGGGTCAACGCCCGGCGGACCTTGCCTATTACTTTGGCATAGGTTTGGACGGTATCCCGCGTCGCCGGCCACGCCATCGCCAGCGAGGGGAATTGTGGGTTCGTCATACAATTATCTCCTGTTTACGCTTCACGTTTTACGTTTTAGGTTTGCATCGGATCGGTCAAAATCTCCACAATGGCCGGGCCGTCGATCTTCAGACCGGCCTCGATAGCGGCCGCCATCTGCGCCGGTTCGGTCACCCGGAAACCGTGCCCGCCACACAGCCTGGCATACTCGGCGAAGTTGGGGTTTTGCAGGCCGGTCTGCCAGACGTGGTAATGGGAGGCCCGCTGCTCTTTGGAGATTTTGCCTAACTGGTCGTTGTTGAGCAGAATGTGACAGATGGGCATCCCATATTTGACCGCCGTGGTAAACTCGGCCAGATATTGCCCAAAGCCACCGTCGCCGGAGATGGACACAATCTTGCGTGTATCGCCGACGGCGGCCCAGGCCCCCAGTGCGGCGGGAAAGGCAAAGCCGATGCTGCCCAGATAGCCGGACATCAGCACGCTCTG
>CAZWZZ010000509.1:0-5219 GCA_964638395.1 uncultured Caldilineaceae bacterium | reverse complement strand
GTATTGGACTTTGGACAAAAACATTCAGGATTGCAAGACTGAATAGCCTCAAAACATAGCAATTAGCCCGTTTTTTGGCCGATGGAACAGAAATCGGGTAATTATTCGGGGGTTTGAGCAACCACCCGAGTCGCTCAAACCCCCAAATAATTATTCACATCGGCCTTGTGAATTGGGTTAACCGGTCATTTTGGCCGAATTTGCCAGGTTTTTTCAGCCTTTATCGTCTCAGTTTGTCCAAAGTCCAATGGTAACTCGGCCTAATTTATCGTAGCTGTAATCAACCGCGTATAGGGACGTACCGCTATAATCAGCGAGGTAGGTGGTCGGTTCGCCGAATGGGTTGAACGTCCAACTGTCCTGGACCTGTCCTAACTGCGAGCCGGTGGGGTAGCCGGTTTGGTTATCATACGCCAGCGTTAGATCACCGACCGTAACCGGTTGCGAGTCGGCGTTGTAGGTATAGTTTATAGAATTGCTGTTGTTGACATCTAACTGTTGTAGTCGGCCCTGTGAGTCATAACTCTGACCCACACTCCCGGCGACGATGCCGCTCCAGGTGATGCGACTGGGCAGGTAGGCGTTGTAAGCGAAGCTCAACGTTGGGCCTGAAGGAGCGGTCAAGGCACTAAGCTGGCCCGTGTTGCTGTCATAGGTGTAGGCGTAATTCCCGTCGGGGATGGCAACGGTTTCGAGTCGCCCGGCTGCATCGTAGGCAAAATTGGTAGCCAACCCATCGGGCCGGTTGATTTGGGTCAGTTGTTGAGCTTGGTTATAGCTGTACTCGGTACGGTTTGCACCGGCCCCGACCTCCGGCGGAATGTAAGCGGCCGGCAAATCAAGTTCATTATACTCAAATTGATGAGCCGGGCGGCCGGGCGGGGTGATAGCAGTTAAGTTACTATTGGCATCGTAAGCATAATTCACGGTGCGACCATCGGCCAGCGTTTCGGTGGTTAGCCGGCCCAGATCATCGTAAGCAAAGGTGTAATTTTGATTGAGGGCATTCGTCATCTGGTTCAGATAACCGGCCGCTGTATAATCGAGTGTTGAGGTCCGTTGTTCAGGTCCTGCCCCAATTTGGAGAGTGCTGACATTCCCCTGAGCATTGTAAGTCACGTTGGTCTCTGTGCCGAGGGTATCAACGATGAGGGTGGGAAGCCCCTGCCCATTATAAGCCACTGTCGCCTCTCGATTGAGGGGGCTGCTAAAGCGGATGGGATTACCATTCGTATCGTAATCGATTTGGCTTGTGTTACCGTCCGGGTCGGTAATCGTGGTGACCAAGTTAAACGTTGGTTCATAAGTAAAGCTAAAAGTACCGTTCAGCGTTTGGTCTGTTGTTTCAAGTAGATTGCCATGTCTGTCATAAACATTGTCAAAAACAGCCCCATTGGGTAATTCGATGTGTGTCGGTAAACCATCCTCGTTACGTTCAATGCGGGTGAAAAAACCGGCGGGATCGGTGATGCCGGTTGCCCGACCCAAAGCGCCAATCTGATAACTGGTTTGGCGATTTTCGCCGTCGGTATAGGTGCTGACGCCGGCGCTGACCGGGGTAACGGGGGCTGGATTGTTGACCGTGCCGGCACCGGCACCTGGGTCGATCAACCCGACCTGTTGAATATCGGTTGCCTGGCGGACAACCCCGCCGGGCAGGGTAGCGTTGGTCACTCGTCCTGCTCCGTCATAATTGCGGACGGTATCGAAATTGCGGGCATCGGTTTCACGAGTCATCAAATGGCGGGCATCATACTCAAAGCGCTTGCCCGTCCCATCGGGGAAAGTGACGGCGACAAGGTTATTGTCAGCATCGTGCTGGAAGTTGGTCACCCGGTTGGCCGGGTCGGTGATACTACTCAAGCGGCTATTTTGATAAGCCAAGTTGGTTACCTGACCGACCGGGTCGGTGATGCCGGTCAAATGCCCTTGTCCATTGTAACTATAAGTGGTCGTGTTGCCGTTACGGTCAACAGCGGCGGTTTGGCGTCCGGCGCTGTCAAAGCGGATGATTTCGCCCGTTTTGTAAGTGCGGACGTAGGTGCCATCCGTTTCTTGGCTTATGGTAGAAAAATCGCCGTTGGGGCCGGACCAGACATCGGACCCACCGGCCAGGTTGAGTAAGACAGAAAAATTGTCTGCATTAAAATTATTGACTGCCACATCTATATCGTTGTCGTTATCGAAGTCGGCTGCGGCCAGGCCATAAATGCCGTCCCCCACCGTAAGCTCAACTCTTTCATCGAAGTTACGATTGCCTGCGTCCAATAGAGCCACGACACGGCTGGGGCTGCGAACGGTTACCAGTAAATCGGGCTGTCCATCTTGATTGATATCGGAAACTTCCAAAGCACGAGGCGATCCTCCTAAAGGTACTTGAACCAGAGCCTCAAAGCCTGTCTCGGTTCCGTAACGGATATTTAATCTATCTACATCGCTGTGGATGGTGACCAGGTCTAAAATACCATCTTGGTCCAAATCAACAGCGGTTATATCTCCGGGGAAAAAATCAGCCCCCATCGATAAAACATTATTAAAGTTACCCGCTCCATCACCCACAAGCACTGCTATATCAGGACCACTCCCAAACGAATAATCCTCGCCAACAGCCAGGTCGAGGTCGCCATCTCGATTAAAATCGCCAATGGTAATGGTTTGACCAATGTCCTCCGTGGCAAATTGACGGGGCGCTTCGAAGGTGCCGTCTCCTTTTCCTAATAAAACTATGACATTATCAATGAAAGCAGAGATAGCAATTGCTAAATCAAGGTTGCCATCCGAGTTTAGATCATCCACGGCAATGCTCCGCGGCTCGTCAGGCAAGGCCGTTTGAATGGGGGACCCCAGGTTTCCTTGCCCATCGCCCGGTAAAACTGAAATGCGAGAAGCACTTTCATTGGCGGCGACCACATCAAGATGGCCATCATTATTCAAATCAGCGACGGCAAGTCCTTCACTGCCAATATCATTGACGGCATATACCCCGGTTTGGGCAAAGGTTCCCGTACCGTCGCCCATAAATATGGCCACGTCATTTGACCAACCGGCTGAAAGCAAGTCTTGATGGCCATCATTATTCAAATCGGCGCTCTCAAGCGCTGCGGGAGAATTGACGGTATTATAATTTTCCGGGGCGGAGAAAACGTCGGGGGTTAGGGGTAAAATCTCTTTTTTAAAGAGTTGGGTTGAGCCATTCCCCTCAGTGACCAACAGAGAGTCATTTTCTTGGGGATATACTTTTTGTAAAGTAGCCAATCCCCACCCCGCTCCAAAATCGCTATTTTGTTCATTTACAATCATTAATTGGCCGCTATAGCCGCCGCTGACCTGAGCCGCCCCAAAATCACTGGTGACGCGAACCGTGTAGGGATAGGCACCGGTGGGCAGGTCAGCCACTTCGAGGCGAATGCTGCCTCGAATGAAGTTTTCTTGGCCGGACGTGAGCGTGGTTGTGTCGAGGTAGACAGTTTCGGCCAGGGCGACTCCGGCAAAGGCAACACGATATGAAAGCGTTTCGGGAATGGGGTCGGTCGGGCCGAACGTTGCCTGAAAGGGAATAAGCGCTTGAGGGTTGGCACGATTGGAGCGATAGACCAAGTTGACTCCACGAGCCTGCCCTTGAGAAACGTAGGGGGGCGGGGTGATATTGGTCGTTAAACAGCCATTACCCATTGATAAAGTAGACCCCATTGGTTTGGAGCAATCATTACCGACATCTTCATTTTCACCCGTTGCATCCTCTGCTTCGTCAACGTCTGCCGAAGAAGGCAAAGGAAAATGCCATGATGACTCCTGCACCCCACCGGAAATCGTTTCGATATGCAAGCCATCATCGCTCACCCGTCCTCGGCCTGCTTTGAAGAACAGCGCCTCGGCGTGGCTCATAGACCACAGATCAACTTCGGTCCCGGCGGGCAAACCATCCCGGTTGGGAAAGGTAATGGGCGCGGGTTGGTCAAACGTTAGGCCCATCGGCTGAATGGTCACAACCAAGCTCGGCTCTAAATCATCAGGCAAAGACCCCGGTGTAAAACGAGCCGGCACCTCAGATACAGAAAGCATCCCATCAAAGTTACTGCCATCTTCTTCCTTGATCGTCTGAGGCGGCACTGTCATCGTAATGCCCAATGCTTCATTCACCAGCACTGTGGTCGCATTTGGGTCTACTTCAACTTCTCCTTGAATATCAATTTTCATCAAATAAATGGGACGATCCACGACATTATTGACATCCTCTATCAAATCAACCTGAGCGCGATAAGATGCATACCGATGAGCAGAGGTGACGGTACTCCCATCATACTCGATGTAGTTATTCCCGGAGGGTAAATCAGGCAAATGAAAGTAACCTTGTTCGTCACTAAGAACGCTTTGGCCCGTATCCAAGCTGCGGATCGTGGCTCCGGCGAGCGGCACCACCCGACCTTTTTCAATCTCATTGGCATCTAACAAACGACCTGCAAGTGCCGTTGTCGTAGTTTCTTTGATAACATCAATGGTGATGGTTTCGGAGAGGGTATCAGCGCCATTTTGGACGGTAAAAGTCAGTTCATAACTTTGACCTACCTGGCTCAAGGTGGGGCGAAAGTAAAATTCTCCCGTCAAAGTATCAAAACTGGCATTGTCAGGCAAAATTTTGGGCTCAATATTGAAAACTAGGTTTGATGCTGTAAATTTTTGCTCTGTACTAAGCTGCTGTTGGGCATTTCCTTGTTGAGCGATTCCTTTGAATATGAGGGGTAAGAAAATCGTTTCGCACTCTGATAAGCTGACAGTGAATTTCAAACTTGAGCCAAGGGGCACTGTTTGATTTCCGATAGGGGCTAATTGCGACGCACAGTCGAGGCTTACCTGGCGGTGGGCGGCACTGCCCCCGGCCTCCTGCCCTACGGAGTCGTCGGCCAAAACTGTGGGCGAGTCAAATATGACTATACCCAACAGGATAATGGCAAGTATAAATTTTTTATTTCCGAACAATTTTTTTGAAATCATAAAGCTCTTTCCTCCAAATTAATATTCAAACAAAGACAAACGCAGCTCCTCAAACAAGAGCTGTCGAGGGTCATTTATAAATTTCTATATTGGATAATTTTATGGGGTTTTCTTTGCGCCCGAGGGACCCGACACGTCTATGAATCGCGGGATCAAAGCCTGGTAAACTCAATACACCGTAAATTAAAAAATTTAATATTTTGCAATGAAGGGGACTTCTTCGCTAA
>CAZWZZ010000508.1:0-5237 GCA_964638395.1 uncultured Caldilineaceae bacterium | reverse complement strand
TACTATTATATCGAAGATTTTTCATCAATTTTAGTGACAAATGTCCCTAATTTTGGTGACAAATGTCACATTAACATTGATGACAACGCTCACACCCCAAACACATCCCGCAAGCGGTCAAAAAAGCTCTTTTCCTGCTGCGGCACGACCTCTCGATCCAGCGTTTTGCCCAATTCCAGCAGCAGATCCCGCTGATCCTTGGACAAGTTGGTCGGGGTGCGGACCTGAACCGTAATCACCTGATCGCCACGCCCGCTGCTGGAACCGTCCCGGCGCAGTCGGGGTACGCCCTTGCCCCGCAATCGAACCGTATCACCGGTTTGGGTTCCGGCCGGAATGGTCACCATCTCATCCCCGTCCAGAGTGGGCACTTCCACCTCATCCCCCAGAGCAGCCTGGGTGATGTTGACGGCCAGTTCCAGATGAATGGTATTGTCGGAGCGGCGGAAGTAGGCATGAGGCTTGACCCGGATGACCACGTACAGGTTACCCGGCGGTCCCCCCTGTAGCCCGCTCTCCCCCTCACCGGAGAGGCGAATTTGGGTACCGTTATCGACTCCGGCCGGCACTTTGACCGACAGATGGCGCGTTTTGGTGATACGCCCCTGACCGTGACATTCATTACAGGGGTTGGTGATGATTTCACCCCGTCCCTGACAACGGGAACAGGTGGCAATGTTGATGAAGAAGCCAGCCTGTCGCCGGATTTCACCCGTGCCGTTACATTCCGGGCAACGGATGGGGCTAGAGCCTGGCTCGACGCCGTTGCCCCGGCAGGTGTTACAGGTCTCGTGACGGGGCACTTCGATCTCTTTTTCGATGCCAAATACGGCCTCATCAAAGTCGAGACTCATCTCATACCGCAGGTCGGCCCCACGCCGGGCACCGGTGCGGCTCTGGCGGCGCGTCGAGCGGCCAAAGCCGCCCAGCCCGCCAAAGACCTCCTCGAAAATCTCGAAAGGATCGCGGAAGCCGCCGCCAAAATCACCGCTACTGTAACCACCCCCAAAGCCACCACTGCTGCCTAGCCCGGCGTGCCCAAAGCGATCATACACAGCCCGCTTCTGCTCATCAGAGAGAACCTCGTAGGCTTCGTTGATCTCTTTGAATTTGGCCTCGTTATCCGCTTCCTGGCTGACATCAGGATGATATTTGCGGGCCATCTTCCGATAAGCCTTTTTGATTTCATCTTTTGAAGCGCCCTTAGCGACGCCCAACACTTCGTAGTAATCCTTTTTACTCATAACAACCTGGTTCTCTGTTTTACTCGGTGTAACTATTTGGCAAGCGTCCAAACCGACCATTTTTTCGCGGGAATTTGGGGATGAGGGGCTAAATTCTTAGATAAAATCCCCTCATCCCCTAATGCCCACCATGAATTTTGCGCTCTTGGCTCGGTGACTGCCAAATAAATACACTCGATAATTATTTCGCTTCGGTAAATTCACCTTCGACAACGTCTTCATCGGAGCCGCCACTGCCGCCATCGCCGCTGGGAGGGGGTTGCCCGCCAGGGGGGGGGGAGCCGCCGGGGGGCGGACCACCGGGCGCGCCTGGTCCCTGACCATACATCTGCGCCCCGATTTGCTGGACGGCCTGGCCCAACTCGGCAGTCAGACTCTGGATGACGTCGAGATCATCCTTCTCCAACGCCTCTTTGAGCGCCGTGATTTTGCCCTCGACTTCGCTTTTCAGTTCAGGCGTAACTTTGTCACCCTGTTCGTTGAGCGTTTTTTCGGCGGCAAAGACCAGGTTTTCAGCCTGGTTGCGGGCCTCGATGCGGCTCTTGCGTTGGGCATCCTCTTCCTGATGCGCCTCCGCATCCTTGACCATCTGATCGATTTCATCGTCGCTCAGGCCGCTGGAGGGCACGATTTGCATCGACTGCTCTTTGCCGGTGGCCTTGTCCTGGGCGGTCACGTTGAGGATACCGTTGGCGTCGATGTCAAAGGTGACTTCGATCTGGGGCAAACCGCGGGGAGCCGGGGGTAGACCATCCAGGATGAACTTACCCAGGCTCTTGTTATCACCGACCATCGGTCGCTCTCCCTGCACAACGTGGATCTCGACCTGAGTTTGGTTGTCCGCCGCCGTCGAGAAGACCTGGCTCTTGCGGGTGGGGATGGTCGTGTTGCGCTCGATGAGCGGCGTGGCCACGCCCCCTAACGTCTCGATGCTCAGGGACAGCGGTGTCACATCCAGCAGCAGGACGTCCTTGACCTCGCCACCCAGAACACCGGCCTGAATAGCCGCGCCGATGGCTACCACTTCATCGGGGTTGACGCCCTTGTGCGGAGCCTTGCCAAACAATTTCTGCACCGCTTCCTGCACGGCCGGCATCCGCGTCTGGCCACCGACCAAAACGACCTCGTCGATCTCACTGACGGACAACTTGCCATCCTTGAGGGCGGCCCGGCACGGCTCCATCGAGCGGCTGATGAGATTGTCGGTCAGTTGCTCCAGCCTGGAGCGGGTCAAATTGAGAGTCAAGTGCTTCGGCCCGGAGGCGTCGGCGGTGATGAAGGGTAGGTTGATTTCGGTCTGTTGCGTGGTCGATAGCTCGATTTTGGCCTTCTCCGCCGCTTCTTTCAACCGTTGGAGGGCCTGCTTGTCCTGACGCAGGTCGATCCCTTCCTCTTTCTTGAATTCATCAGCGATGTGGTCGATGATGACCTGGTCGAAATCATCACCGCCCAAGAATGTATCGCCGTTGGTCGATTTCACCTCGAACACGCCGTCGCCAACGTCCAAAATAGAAATATCGAACGTCCCGCCGCCCAAGTCGTAAACGGCGATCTGCTCCTCGCCCTTTTGATCCAGACCATAGGCCAGCGACGAGGCCGTCGGCTCGTTGATGATCCGCAAGACTTCCAGTCCGGCGATTTTGCCGGCATCTTTGGTCGCCTGCCGCTCGGAGTCATTGAAGTAGGCCGGAACGGTGATGACTGCCTGTGTCACCGATTCGCCCAGATAGGCTTCGGCGTCATTTTTCAGCTTTTGCAGGATCATCGCACTGATTTCGGGGGGTGAATACTCTTTGTCCCCCATCATCACCCGGACATCCCCATTGGGGGCCTCTTTGACGTGATAAGGAATGAAATCCAAAGCACGCTGGACTTCCGGGTCTTTATATTTTCTGCCCATAAAGCGTTTGATAGAAAAAATCGTGTTTTCCGGGTTGGTCACAGCCTGCCGTTTCGCTACCTGGCCGACCATCCGCTCGCCGTTTTTGGGATTGACGGACACAATCGAGGGGGTGGTGCGGTTTCCTTCGGCGTTGGGAATAATCGTCGGTTCGCCCCCCTCCATAACCGCCATTGCCGAGTTGGTTGTGCCTAAGTCGATGCCGATAATTTTTGCCATTGTTGTCTGCTCCTGATTGTTTATTTAGCGACCCTCACCAGGGCGGGGCGAATGACCCGACTCCCGATCTGGTAGCCCCGTCGTAACTCGCCGATAATGTCGCCATCTTCGTGATCGTCACTCTCTTCGTAGCTAACCGCCTCGTGTAAGTTCGGGTCAAATTTGCCGTCGATGCTGATGGGCATCACGTTTTGGTCATCCAAAATTTTGTCCAATTTGCGTTGCACCAGGCGGAAACCTTCCACCCAGCCCACAAGCTGACCGTCCAACTCGTCCGGGACGTGTTGAAAGGCAATCACCATATCATCGAGCGCACTGATGACTCCTTCCAAGACCTCAGCTTTGATCCGGTCTCGCTGTAATTTGCGCTGTTCTTCCTGGCGGCGCTTGAAATTGGCAAACTCCGCCGCCGTGCGTTGCCAGCGATCCATATTTTCCGCCGCCTCTTGCCGGACGGCCTCCAGTTCATCTGCCAGAGCAGGCGCTTCAGCCACCGTGTCGGTCGCTTCGGTTTCAGCCGTTTCGGTGGCTTCAGTCCCAGCAGTTTCATGACCGGCCTCAGCGACGTCAGCTTTCGCCTCTGCCCCATCTTCGTTGCCGGTTGCCTCTGCTGTTTCAGTCGTTTCTTTCTCTTCGGCTTCGATCACCGAGTTCGTCTCTTGTTCTTTGCTCATAATCTACCTCTATCGAAATGTGTGTGGTGAAAAGGGAGTCAGTCAAAAGGTAACTATCTATACAAGTCGCCTATCAAATCGCTCATCAAACGGGACACGTAGCGCACCGCCGATACCGTACGTTCGTAAGGCATTCGCACTGGCCCCAACACGCCCATCGCCCCGACAATGCTATCATCAACCCCATAGCGGGCAATGACGATGCCCACTTCCGACAGTTCTTCCCACTGCCCCTCGCCGCCGATGATGATTTTGACGCCGCCATGTTCCAGAGCCTCGCTAACCAACTGCTCAACGTAGCGCCGCTCTTCCAGGGCGCGAATGATCTGCTGAATACCCTCTCGATCTTTGAACTCCGGCTGGGTCAGGATGTTCAGCAAGCCATCGTGATAAATATCGCTACTGCGCCGGGCGTCGATGCGGCGCATCGTGTCCGTCACCTCCTGGCATATTTTGTAGGCCAGGTCATCAATCGGGATGGGCGCTTCGGCTACTTCATTGGCATCGAGATTCTTCCAGGTATCGGTCAATTGCCGGGCCAGCATACTCAACTGATTCTGATCGACCGGCTCCAGCAGGGTCATAATTTGCTGCTTGAGCGTGCCCCCTTGCAACACCAGAATCAACAACACCACCTGATCCCGGATGGAGATCAGCTCGATGTGCTTGACCCGACAGCGGGCGCTTTTGGGCGCAGTGACCAGCGAGGCATTGCTGGAGACGTGGGCCAAGACCGCCGCGCTCAGGCGCAGCCATTGATCCACTTCCAGCCGGGCCTGATGGAACTGGTGGGTAATCATCCGCTGTTCGGCATCGGGCAGATCCACCTTTTCCATCAGCTTCTCGACAAAATAGCGGTAGCCCATCTCCGTGGGCACTCGCCCCGCCGAAGTGTGGGGCTGGGCCAAATAGCCCAACTCCTCCAGCACGGCCATTTCGTTGCGAATAGTAGCCGAACTGACGCCCAGGTTGAACTCATCCTTGATGTATTTCGAGCTAACCGGCAACGCGGCCTCGACATACTCCTGGATAATGAGCCGTAGTATGGTCTGCTGTCTGTCTGTTAATTCTCGGTTCGTCATAGATTGGGTTTATTATTAGCACTCGTTAAAGGAGAGTGCTAAAATCGCTCACAAAATCATACCATGAAGTGGGGGCTTCGTCAAATAAAGCGATTTGGGGGGGTGCGTCCCAGAATTT
>CAZWZZ010000507.1:0-5248 GCA_964638395.1 uncultured Caldilineaceae bacterium | reverse complement strand
GCCCAGATGGTGCCAAAAATGATGATCGCCCATTGGCCGACGCGGGCCATCAACAACCGCAACTCCGGATCGACCTGGCGTTTGATGGCCAGCCTTTCTATCATTCGGAAGCCCCACCGGCTGAGGTAGAGGGTCACCAGAAAAATGATGATGGCGACAATTAATTTGGGAACAAAATCGGCTAAGCCTACGATGGCTTGTTCAAAGGATAGAGACAAAAAATCTTGCATGCAAATTCTCCTGAAAATATAGAATTCGTTGAATTATAAAATAGAAACGAAGAATGAAAAAACGTCAGGGCCGACGGCTTGTAGAACAATTTGCTACATTGTTCCGCTCTGAGGATAGCATCATAGCGCAAATTAGCAATTTGCGTTACAGAAAAGGACAACACCTCGATGGTTGATGAGCTATTAAATGATACATTGGATGAATTGAATGAATTGGATGACTTCTTCCCCCGCGTCGAAGCGGCGACGCGCAAGCTGGGCATCGTCATCAGCGGCTCCCTGAGCAAGGGGCTGGAAGTCAAGCTGGATGCCAACGCCCCGGTCGAGGATATTGCTGTGGGCCGTTACATCGTCATCCAGGGGCGACAACTCAAGTTTTTCGGGATGATTACCGATGTCATCCTGGACAGCATCAATCCCCAGATCGAAAAGACGCCGCCCGACATCACCGATGATTTTATGCGGGATGTCTACCTGGGCAGCAGCGTCTTTGGCCGCATCCACATCTCGCCGATGCTCGTCCTCGACCCCGAATCGGAGGAGCCGCGCCCGGTCAAGACCATCCCCGGCCACTTCTCCGAGGTGCGGGTGGCCACCGAGGAGGACATCAACTTCGTCTTCGGCGATGAGGATGAGCGCCATTTCCACATCGGCGAGCCGCTGGATATGGTCGATGTCCAGATCAACCTCGATCTGTACCGCATGGTTGAGCGCAGCGTCGGCGTTTTTGGCAAGAGCGGAACCGGCAAGAGCTTCCTGACCCGGCTGCTGCTGGCCGGAACCATCAAAAACAACGCCGCCGTCAGCCTCATCTTCGATATGCACAACGATTACGGCTGGGAGGTGCAGAGCGAGGGCCGAACGAAGGTCAAGGGCTTGAAGCAGCTTTTTGGGAATCGGGTGGCTATTTTTACCCTGGATGAAGAGTCTACCCGCCGCCGGGGGGCCAGCGCCGACGCCACCGTGCTGCTGGATTGGTCCGACATTCAGCCGGAGGATCTGGAGATGTTGCGGGCCACGCTCAATCTGAGCGATCAGATGATCGGCGCGGCCTACACCTTGCGCCGAATGTGGGGCCGCAACTGGATCAAGGAGCTGCTGCGTGATGACAGCAAAGAGCGGGTCAAGGAGCTGACCGAACATACCTCCCTCAATAGCTCCAGCGTCGATGCCCTCAACCGCCGCCTGGATCGCCTCAGCCGCTTCGGCTTCCTGCGGGAGAATTGGCGGGGGGACTCGGCCCAGAAGATTATCGAATATCTGGAGAAAGGGATTAGCGTGGTGCTGGAGTTTGGGCGGTACGGCAACGCCCTGGAAGCCTACATCCTGGTGGCCAACTACCTGACCCGCCGCATCCACAGTATGTACGTCGAGCGGGTGGAGACGGCCCTGGGCGAGGCCGGCCAGGAGCCGCCCCAACTGCTGATCGTCATCGAGGAGGCCCACAAATTCCTCGATCCGCAGATCGCCCGGCAGACGATTTTCGGGACCATCGCCCGCGAACTACGGAAGTACAACGTCACCCTGCTCATCGTCGATCAGCGTCCCTCCGGCATCGACGAGGAGGTGATGAGCCAGATCGGGACGCGGGTCACGGCCCTGCTGGACAACGAGCGGGACATCAACGCCGTGCTGACCGGCGTCTCCGGGGCGAGCGCCCTGCGGGAGGTGTTGGCCCGCCTGGATACCAAGCAGCAAGCGCTGATTATGGGCCACGCTGTGCCCATGCCGGTCGTCATCCAGACCCGCACCTACGACGCCGCCTTTTACGCGGCGATGGGCTTTCAGGATGAAACGACCCTGCGGGCCGGTCGGGCCGAGCGGGTCAACCTCCTGCGTGGCGAGCGGGAGGAGGGGATTGATTAAATACAACACAAGTTGCGACCCGTTGGCAAAAATCATCCTGAGCAGCATCAGCGTATCGAAGGGTGATTTTTGCCGCATCCCGAGTAGCTGAAAGCGTATCGAGGGGTGCGGGAGAGCAATAGTAGCCCACTTACTGAAATTAATCCACCCTTCATCTTAGCCCGCCCGAATCTCCTAAGATTGGGTCTTGCCACACACCCTGATGTAAGCTATAATTCTAACCAAACACGGCTTGGAAACAGCGGGCATATTAAGGAGTTTGGCTTTGGCTGGCTTATTTGATGATCGTTATACCATTCCTCCGGAACCGGAGTTTGATGACCCGGAGGAGACCGACCGACCGTCGGCAGAAATATCAGCAGAAACAGAAGAAACGGAAGCAGTCGAGGCCGCTCCTGACGCCGAAGAGGAGACGCCGTTGCCACCTTTCAAGGTGCGCGAGCTGGATGATGATTTCTTGACCCGGCCTGTGGCTCCCGTGCCGCGAGAGGAAGAGCTGACGTTCGACCCCATCGACGAGTCAGAGGTGACGACCCCGCGCCACATCTACAAAGTCTCCTCCGCCGAAACCGATCTGTCCGACTATATGATGCCGCCTCTGGATGATCCCATCCCCGAAGAGGAACCCTCCGGCTGGTCCACCGCCTGGGCCATCACCCGCGAGGTGGGCGAGACCATCATCCTGACCCTCATTATCTTTTTCCTCATCCAGACCGTCGTCCGCAACTTCCGGGTGGTCGGCACCAGTATGCTCAACAACCTCCACGATGGCCAATATTTGATTATTGACAAACTGACCTACAGTTCTCTCTTCACCGAGGTCATCGGCGTCGGCGGGCCGCAGCGGGGAGACGTCGTCGTTTTCGAGCCGCCCAATCGCCCCGATGATGATTACGTCAAGCGGATCATCGGCCTGCCCGGTGAAACTGTCGAGGTGGTCAATGGTCAGGTCATCGTCAACGGCGAACCGCTGCCTGAGCCGTTCCAACCCACACGGGGAACCTACTCCAGTCCACCTCAGGTTGTGCCCGAAGACCAGGTTTATGTGCTGGGGGACAACCGCAACAACTCCAACGACTCCCATACCTGGGGCCCGTTGCCTATCGAAAATATTGTGGGCCGGGCCTGGGTATCCTACTGGCCTCCGGAGCAGTGGGGGACGATCCCCCGCGATGCGCCGACCGAAGAGGCCACTATAAAGTATTTGGTCGGCGAAATCTTGACGCCGAGCGCCAACGCTGAGAGTAAGTAGCCGCTTCCGGCGTTTGTTTAGGCTAAACTTCCAGAGGCGAGTCGAACTGCATGCCAAAGCCAATCATTACAACTGACGACTTGCGGGCTGCCCCACCGGGCAGTACATTTCCTGTGCCGCCGGGGGCCGTCGTGACCGACGTGGCCCGCGAATGGGCCGAAGCGCACAATATCCGCCTGTCCGAGGGCCAAGCCCCGGAGCCGGTCCCCACCGGCCAAAAACCGGTTCTGGCCATTGGCTCTGACCACGGCCCCTCCTTCCCGATGAAAGAAGCCCTCAAGCCCTTTCTGGAGGAGGCGGGCTACAGCCTGGTCGATTGCGGAACCTACAGCCCCGACTCGGTCGATTATCCCGACATTGCTTACGCCGTGGCCAAACAGGTGGCCAACGGTACGGCCTGGCGGGGCATCATCATCGACGGGGCGGGCATCGGCTCCTGTATGGCCGCCAATAAAGTGCCCGGCGTCCGGGCTGCGCTCTGTTACAATCAGGCGATGGCCCACAACAGCCGGGCGCATAACGACGCCAACGTGTTGACTCTGGGCGCGGGAATGATCGGTCTCAATTTGGCCCGACAAATTATCACCACCTGGCTCAAAACCGATTTTGGCGGGGGCCGCCACCAACGGCGGGTCGATAAAATTATGCAGCTCGAAAAACGTTTTTTGAAAGGGTAGTTTTAAGGTATGACCACTGTGGATCAGGGTACTATCGACCGGTTGGTCGATGTCATCAGTAGCGAAATTCGGCAGGTGATGGCCGAGCAGGGGCTGACGCTGCCCGTCGCCGGAAACGGAGCGTGGGCGTCTTGCGCCGACTGCCTGGGGCAATGTGCCCAACACTGTCCCGACAAAATCCGGGCCGCTATCGAGGCCGGGGCGGAACGCTTTACGGCCAAATTGGGCATCGGCCAGGTCAGCCCGGAGGTGGCCCACCTCATCGACCACACCCTGCTCAAACCGGAGGCCACCGTCCAACAGATTAGCCAACTGTGCCACGAGGCCCTGCTCTACCGCTTCGCCTCGGTCTGTGTCAACCCGTCCCACGTCAAGCTGGCCGCCCAACTGCTGCGCGGTTCTGATGTCAAGGTTTGCACCGTCGTCGGTTTTCCGCTGGGGGCCACCGCCAGCCAGGCCAAACTGTTCGAGACGGAGCAAGCTCTGGCCGACGGGGCCACGGAGATTGACATGGTCATCAACATCGGGGCGCTCAAGGGGGGGGATGATGGCCTGGTCGAGCAGGATATTGCCGGGGTGGCCCAGGCGGCCCACCGGCGGGGGGCTATTTGCAAAGTCATCATCGAAACGGCGCTGCTCGATGATGAGGAAAAAGTGCGGGCCTGTCGCCTGGCGAAACAGGCCGGGGCCGATTTCGTCAAAACCTCGACGGGCTTCAGTAGCGGGGGCGCTACCCTGGAGGATGTGCGGTTGATGCGCCAAACCGTCGGCCCGACATTGGGGGTCAAGGCCTCCGGCGGGATTCGTAACCTGAGCGATGCCCGCAGTATGATTGCTGCCGGAGCCACTCGCCTGGGGGCCAGCGCCGGTGTAAAAATTGTGCAGGAGGCACAAGGATGAATAGTTGTCCCACTTGTCAGATTGGGCGGTTGCAGCGACGGGAATTGGCCTATGTCCAGTGGCACGAAAATGGCCTGCTCGTTGTCAATCGTATGCCGGCCGTGATTTGTGATGTTTGTAGCGACCATATGTATGACCACGACGCTGTCGAGCATATCCAGCGGTTGTTGTGGTCGGCACCGCCGGGGGGTGCTAAAAAGAGCCTCCCCCGCCGTTAGGCCGAGGGACCCGGCTTCGATACGCCCTGGAAAAGACTCAGTACATTGTAAATAAGGCAGTTCCAAGATTTAAATGATCCCAAAGTTGGATGATGAGTCAGTGGT
>CAZWZZ010000506.1:0-5251 GCA_964638395.1 uncultured Caldilineaceae bacterium | reverse complement strand
AAAAATGGGGACATGCGGCGGACATCGCGCCGGTCCATATAATCGTGCGGATCAAACCCCTTGACGTGAGCGGCGATGGTGCAGGGAAAATCGGTAGTGTCGAATTTGGTGATAGGGTCGATCCCACATTCTCCCCGCATCATACCCGCCCAACTCGACTCCAGATCATTCCCCAAAGGGCTAACCATCCCCATCCCGGTGATGACCACCCGCCGCCGATTACCGTTTGTAAACATACAATGAGCCTCCTCAAAAATCATCTTGCATTATGAACAATTCTAAAACATTGCTAACAAATAGCAAATCATATCTCAATTATTCGCTTTGGACAACGAAATTGCAGTTATTATAACCCAAATCGAGGCGATAAGTTGCGCGATCCGCTCAGTAACAAAACAAAAGCGCAGGGATTCCCCTACGCTTTTGCAGTATTCGATGTTGACTGACTGAGCTACAGCGTGACGACGCTACTAGCCTGTAGTCCTTTGGCACCTTGTTCGATGGTGAACTCTACTTGTTGGCCTTCGATCAGTTTACGGTAGCCATCGGCTTGAATGGCCGAATAATGGACGAAGACGTCTTCCCCTCCCTCGTGTTCGATAAAACCGTAGCCTTTTGTGGCGTTGAACCATTTAACAGTGCCTTGGACTCGTTGAGACATGGTACAGTACTCCTTCTTGCTACAAAATAAAGATGTTGATTATTTGTTAAAGAGCGGATGACCAGGATAGCCATCTTCTCTCTAGCGGCGACATTCTACTATAGTCATGGTTTGAAGTCAATTTAGGCAGTACCAGAAAAATAATCATCCCAAAAATCGAAGCTTGGGGACAGTGGTCCTTTGTCCTTTGCAACTGACCACTGACAAAGGACAACTGACCACTAACTCATCATCCAACGTTGGGATCATTTAAATCTTGGAACTGCCTTATGTTCAGACAACCAAAAAGCCCTCAGTCAGGACGATATTGGTCGAGACTGAGGGCTTAACGGCCGGCAGGGCAGCTTTATAGATTAAAGGGAAACAACGTTAGCGGCGTAGGGGCCTTTATCGCCTTGCTCAATCGAAAACTCCACCTGTTGACCTTCATTCAAGCTACGGTAGCCATCGGCTTGAATGGCCGAGTAGTGGACGAAGACATCTTTACCCCCTTCGTACTCAATAAAACCGTAACCTTTGGTGGCATTGAACCATTTAACAGTGCCCTGAAATCGCTCAGACATAATGTGATAACCTCCTAATGCGGTGCCTGACTTAAATACGATAAGGTCTATCCACGATCAGCCGAAAATAATCATAGGTATGATATTTTAGATAGATATGGATTTTCCTCTATTATGGCCGATTTTACTACATCCTTACACTCTCGTCAATTTTAATCCCGCTTCCGGGTGTCCTGGACAATCAAGACGCAAAAATTCGTGAGGGACTTGATCCTAACATTTGTCAAAAAGGCCGTGACCTCTCGCTCTGAACGGTAAGTATGCTATAATAGGGGCAACAAAATAAGTTATGAAGGAAAAGAGAATGACCACAAAAAAACCAACCCTGATTTTAATCGACGGTCACGCCCTGGCCTATCGGGCCTATTTTGGGATGCCGGCCACGTTTAGCACCCAGGCCGGGGAGCCGACCCACGCCGTCTACGGCTTTACCAATATGCTGCTGGCCGTCTGGAAGGAGTATGAGCCGGACTATTTCATCGTTACCTTCGATCTGGGCGATACCTTTCGCCATACGATGTACGAGGCGTACAAGGCCACCCGCGAGAAGATGCCGGATGACCTGCACAGCCAGATTAGCCGCATCGAGCAGTTGGTGGAGGCGTTCAATATGCCGGTCTTCACCAAAGAGAATTACGAAGCGGATGATTTGCTGGGCACGCTGGCCAATCAGGCCGCCGGCCAGGGCATCGAAGCTCTGATCGTCACCGGCGACCGGGACGCTTTTCAACTGGTGGCGCCTGACATCAAGGTGGTCATCTCCGGGCGCAAATTTGCCGACCGGGAGGTGTATGATGAGGCCCGCGTCGAGGAGCGGTATGGCGTGCCGCCCAAGCAACTGATCGAGATGAAGGGCTTGACCGGCGACAGCAGCGACAACATTCCCGGCATCAAAGGTATCGGCGAGAAGGGCGCGGCCAAGTTGCTCCAAAAATATGGCACGCTGGAGGGTATTTACGAACATCTGGATGAGATCGCCGCCGGGACGCGCAAAAAGCTGGCGGGGAGCAAGGAGGATGCTTTTCTCTCCCGCGACTTGGGGCGGATCATCACCGATGTCGAGGGCGTCAGCTTCGACCCCGAGGCCAGCCGCACCCGACAGTTCGATCTGGTCGAGGTGGCTAATCTCTTCGTCGAGCTTGAATTCAACACCATCTTCAACCGCATCCCCGGCGCGCCCCAGGATAAAACGCCCCAGGATATAGCCACCGTTGAACCGGCGGTGGCCGGGCCAACGACACCCGATGGCGACTACATTACCGTCGATACGCCGGAAAAGTTGGCCGATCTGGTCGATAAACTCAAGAGCAGTCCCAAACTGGCCGTCGATGTCGAAACCGACAGCACCGACGAGGTGCAAACCCACCTGGTCGGCATCGCCATCAGCCCGGCGACCGGGGCCGGTTACTACATCCCCATCGCCCACGGCAGCCACCCGGCCAAAGCCGCCCCCAAACCGGGCGAGCAAGCGATGCTTTTCGATTTGGATGATGTCAAAGCTGAACAATCTCCCAACCCTTCGACTTCGCTCAGGACAAGTCCCCCAACCTCCCAATCTCCCAATCCCCCAATCCCCCAACCTCCCAATCTCCCCCTAACAACCGTGCAGAAGGTGTTGGCTCCCATCCTGGCCGACTCCACCATCACCAAAACTATGCACAACGCCAAATTTGATATGACTGTCTTGCAGCGGCACGGCCTGCCGGTGCAGCCGCCCATTTTCGATACGATGATCGCCTCCTGGCTGGGCAACAATACCCACAGCGCCCGCCACGGTCTCAAGGAGTTAGTCAAGGAACATCTCAACATCCAAATGACCGAGATCACCGAATTGATCGGCAGCGGCCGGAAGCAGAAGACGATGGATCAGATTCCCGTGGCGCAGGTGACGCCCTACGCCGCCGCCGATGTGGATATGACCCTGCGTCTGGCCGAGGCGGTCGAAAAGCCACTCCACGCCAACGAGGGGGAGTTATGGCATCTCTTCGAGCGGTTGGAGATGCCCCTGATTTACGTCCTCAAGGATATGGAACTGGCCGGGATTCGGTTAGATGTGGACGTCTTGCAGGAGATGGGCCAGCAGTTGGACAGCCGCTTGACCGCGTTGGAGAAAGAGAAAAACGGGGCTGCCGGAACTGAGTTCAACGTCAACTACACCAAGCAGAAATCTGATTTGTTGTTAGGCAAGATGGCCCTGCCGACCGAGGGCTTGCGGAAAACCAAGAGCGGCTATTACTCCACCGCCGCCAGCGTCCTGGATCGGCTGCAAGGGCAGCACGAAATCATCGACCTGATTTTGGAGCAGCGCACCCTGGCGAAGCTGAAAAGTACCTATGTCGATTCTCTGCCCCAGTTGGTCAACCCCCGCACCGGGCGCATCCACACCAACTATAACCAGAGCGGGGCCTCCACCGGGCGGCTATCGAGCAGTAACCCCAATCTGCAAAATATCCCCATTCGGACCGAGATTGGGCGGGAAATTCGGCGGGCGTTTGTGGCCAAACCGGGCTGCCAACTGATCGCGGCGGATTATTCGCAGGTCGAGCTACGCATCCTGGCCCACGTGGCCGAGGATGAGGGGTTGTTGAACGCCTTCGCCAACGACGAGGACATCCACGCCTCGACGGCGGCGACGGTGCTGGATATTCCCCTGGCCGAGGTGGACAAATACCAGCGGCGCATCGCCAAAACGGTCAATTTCGGCCTGATCTACGGCCAGACGGCCTATGGCCTGGCTCAGGGAACCGGCATGAGCCGGGACGAGGCCCGCGATTTCATCGACAAATACTTTAAGAAATATCCGGGCATTCAGGAATATATTGAAGAGACGAAGCAGATGGCCCTCGAACAGGGATATGTGGCCACGCTGCTGGGCCGTCGCCGCGATTTTTCCAATCTGGCCGACCTCAAGGGACCGCAGCGGGCGGCTGTCGAGCGGGAGGCGATCAATATGCCGATTCAGGGTACGGCGGCTGATATAATGAAGCAAGCGATGCTTGACCTGCACGCCCGGTTGAAAGGAACCTCCAGCCGGATGCTGCTCCAGGTTCACGATGAGTTGGTTCTGGAAGTGCCGGAGGAGCAGGTCGCGGAGGTGGCTGAGATGACCCGCGAGACGATGGCCGAGGCGTTTGCGTTGAAGGTTCCGCTCAAGGTGGATGTCGAGGCGGGGCAGAACTGGCTGGAGATGGAGCGGGTTGGGAGAGCTAAAAGTTAAAAATCGTTTCGACAGCAATCGCAAAGCCGGAGAGTTGCGGAGAGGTAATCGTCTGACCCGTTTGGTACAGATCGGCCAATTGATAAGCCCCATCAACCAGGACAAAGACCTCAACTGTTTTGGCCTGGTAATCGACCAGCCAATACTCCGGCACGCCGGCAGCCTGATACACCTTGAATTTTTTCTGACGGTCATAGCTGGCGTTGGAGGGGGATAGAATTTCTACGATTAAATCCGGTACACCCTGCACCTCTTTTTCATCGATGATGGCCAGCCTTTCTTTCTTGATAAAGAAAATATCCGGCTCCAGCGGCACCGCCTGTGTTGGTAAACGCACCGCACAGGGCGCTTCAAGAACTTTGCCCAGATCATTATCTTCGACGTACAGATACATCCTCGCAAACAGGCTACCTGATGATAACTGATGTCCGGTTCCCGGCGGTGGGGTCATGTACAATTCTCCATCGATGATTTCATAGGTCCAGCCATCGTTCGGGAAATTGAGCCAATCCTCATAACGCCACGTCCCTTGGGGCCGAAGGCTGGTGTCAATTTTGGGTGGGGTTGCGGTTTGGGTGACCATCACACATCCTTTCAACATCGTTGAGGCTGCCCGCGATAACTATAATATGCCGCCCATCATTGTACCATCGTTGCGCTGGGGTTTCAATTGTTGCTGGTTGGATGTTGGATAGTATACGCTGAAATTGCCCCAATTCCGACCTTGTGTTAATATACACAAGCGTAAAATCCTCGGGCTTAGGTCACTATGCTAACGGGCGATGATGACAAAGCCGAATAGTCGCGCAA
>CAZWZZ010000505.1:0-5265 GCA_964638395.1 uncultured Caldilineaceae bacterium | reverse complement strand
TCTCCCCGGAAAACGTGGCCGAAGCCATCCGTCTCGTGCAGCCGTGGGGCGTTGACTCTCTGAGCCACACCAATCGCCCGCTGCCCGCTGGCGGTTTTCGGAAGGATTTGGAGCGGGTGAAACAGTTTGTAATGAACAGCAGGAATTAAGGAGATGTTATGACTGAACCAGTAACGCTGACCATCGACGGGCAAAGCGTGACCGTGCCCCAAGGAACGACCATTTTGGACGCGGCGGCCTCGGTGGGGATAAATATTCCTACGATTTGTTATCACCCCTCGTTGACACCCCCGGCGGTTTGTCGACTCTGTACGGTCGAGGTGGTCAACCAGCGGGTGCTGCAACCGGCCTGTGTGGTTCCGGTGGCCGCCGATATGGTGGTCAATACCCGTACCAACCGGGTCAAGCAGGGCCGCAAGGTGATCCTGGAACTGTTGGCCTCGACGGTCGATTTGCACGACGCGCCGGAAATTCAGGCGTATATGGAGGCGTGTGAGGCCGAGCCGGAACGCTTCGGCGGGGGCGTCAAGCGGGAATTCGATGTGTTCGAGGACAATCCCTTCTACATCCGGGATTATGCCCAATGTGTGATGTGTTGGCGCTGCATTCAGGTCTGCGCCGACGATGTGCAGCACACCTACGCCCTGACCTGGGGACAGCGGGGCATCCACAGCCACGTGGCCACCTTTTTTGATGAGGATATGCCGGATACGACCTGCGTCTTCTGCGGCAACTGCGTCGGCGTCTGCCCCACCGGTGCCCTGAAGGGGCTGACCGAGTGGCGGTTGGAGCAAAAATTGAATGGGTAGCATTGCGGCGATCATTGCCGATCTTAAACTTAGCCGCTCGTTATTGGTCGATTCGATCACCGGCCTGTCCCGGCGAGAGATGACCGAAATTCCTGTCCACGATGGGGGCACGATTAAAGATGTCATCGCCCACGTGGTGGGCTGGGATCAGCGCGTTTTGGATATTCTGCCGCTGATTTTGCAAGATCGAGCCAATGAAGTCCCCAGCGTTGACGTTGAAGCCCACAATCGCCGGTCGATTGAAGCCTGGCGGGACAAACCGCTGTCCGACCTGTTGATCGCCTTTGAGACAGTCTACCGACAAATTTTGGGCATCGTCGGTAAAATGGATCACGTCCAGGTCGATATGCGGCACGAGCGGAATGGGCGCATCATCACCATTCGCAGCTACGTCCTGGACATTATGATGGAACACGAACGGCGGCACGCTCTGGAAATTCAGCAGTGGCGGAAAGAGCTAGAGCAAACCATCGATCCCCAAATCATCAAAGCCACGTTGGACGAACGGCGGTCACGGTTTATGCAACTCCTGCATCGGGTTGACGAGGCGACGGCGGAGACCCCGAACCGTATCGGCCTCTGGTCGATCAAAGATATGGTCGGCCACGTAGCCGATTGGGAAGCGCGAATAGTGCAGGCCGCCCAGCACATCTTTGATCCGTCGGAGCCGCCGGTCTCTCCCGTCAGTGGCCTGGATGATGCCGAGGATTGGAACGAAATTCTGGTCGCCCGGCGCGAGGATGAGTCGTGGCCGAAAATCTATCGGGATTTGCTCGCCGTTCAGTCTGAAACCACCGCGTTTATCGAACAATTGAAGCCGAGCGATTGGCGGCTACGCGGCCCCTATCCCTGGCCCAACGACCAGGGCACGCTGGCCGAGTTGATCGGCGAAATCGGCCAGCATTACGCGGAGCATTGTCCCGATTTAGAAAAACTGTAACGGTTCAGGCGATCCGCACCCTTCGATACGCCTTCGTTTCACTACGGCTACTCAGGATGCTAGAGTTGGTTAGTCTGAACAGTTACGAAAATTTCTTAGGAGCGTAATGAACCCTTCTCTCAAACCCTGGATTCGCTGGATTTTTGATGATGAGGCCAGAGGCTTACTCAAGAAAGAGTATGATGCCGCCCGCAAACGGGCCGGTAAAATCTGGAACGTGGTGCGGATTATGAGCCTGCGGCCCGCGGCCCTGCAAGCGTCGATGCGCCTGTATGGGGCCGTCGTCCACACCTCATCAAAAATGTTGGGCCGGCCTGAGCGGGAGATGATCGCCGTCGTCGTCTCCCAAACCAATCATTGCCCCTACTGAACACAGGCTCACCTGCACGACCTCCGTGAAGAGGTCGCCGATGAAGAGTTCGTCGAGCGGTTTGCCGCCGATTGGCGGACGGCAGGGCTGCCGGAGCATACCCAAACGATGCTGGCCTTCGCCGAAAAGTTGACCCGCACCCCCCACCAGATGTCCCAAGCGGATATTCACAACTTGCGACGGTGGGGCTACACCGATGAAGATATTCACGACATCGTTCAAATCACGGCCTATTTCAACTATATCAACCGGGTGGCTGATGGGTTGGGCTTGCCTCCGGAGGAATTTATGCAGCCCTGGCCCCGCGAAAATGGTACCTGGTAAGCGTCGCACTGACTTCGTTTAACAGTTGTAAAATTTGCCCGTTCGCCGTTTAGAGTATAAGCTACGTCGTTGTTTGCTGATCTTTGGTTCAACAAGGGAAAGAAGATGGAAACTACGACACGGGCAAAGTTAGATCAACACGCGACAGCGACGCGAGCGATGATATTTCGGACGGTGGCCGGTGGATCGTGTGAGGTTACGCGGGATTGGGTGCGGGCTTATAGCGGTCTGCCGATCCCCAGTTTTAACATTTTTCAGCCGCTAACGCCACAGGGCTTGGATGATGATGCCCTGGCAGATGCGGCTGCCTTTTTCTCCTCCTACGCCACGCTCTACACGGTGGAATTAATCGAAGATCGTTTTCCCGACGGCTCCGACTATCTCGACAAACGGGCTTATCAACCGCTGCCGCCCCAACTGGCGATGTTTCGGCACGACTCGTTTGATGATACCCATATTAATCTCAATCCCGACATCATCGTTGAGCCGGTTAACAATGTCCCCGCGCTGACTGCCTTTTGCACGCTGCTCCACAGAGTGTTTGATTACGACTTGTCCGATATGATAAAATTCTATCCGGTTCGTCATCTGGATGAGGAGCATAAGGATAAAATTCATCATTATCTGGCCTTTATGGATGACCAGCCGGTGGGGGCCGGAACCCTCATTCGGCTGGAAGGGGTGGCCAGTATCTGGAATGTCTGCACCGTGGATGAGTACCGGCATCGAGGCGTGGCGACCACCATCGTCCACCGTCTCTTGGGCGATGCCGGTGAACATGGGTTTGCGCTCAAGATGCTCTACTCTACCCCCCACGCCTATCATCTCTTTGCCAACTATGGCTTTGAAATGTACACCCAACGGCAATGGTTTCTCCCGCCGGGCTTGGAGTTCGAGGATGACGACTCGTGAAGCCTGGTCTATTAACTCCCTCCCGGATGGGTGACGTTAGCCTCCCGTTTCTACCAAATCCTTCGTCCGGGGCGTGACGATCCACTCGCTCCAAGAGCCGGCGTACAGTTTAGCCCCGTCCAGCCCGGCGTGGGCCATCGCCAGCAGATTGTGAGCGGCGGTCACCCCGGAGCCGCAGTAATGAATGGCCTGCCCGGTCGGGGTCTCCCCCAGCAGCCCCTCGAAGCGAGCGCGTAATTCCTCAGCGGGGCGAAACTTGCCCTCGGCGGTCAGATTCTCGGCAAACGGAGCCGAGGTCGCGCCGGGAATATGCCCGGCGATGGGATCGAGGGTTTCGTTTTCTCCCCGGAAGCGGTCGGCGCTGCGAGCATCGAGTAGGCGGTAAGCCGGGTCGCTGTGTCGTTGCAACACCGCTTCGGCGTTGACCAGCATCTCCGGGCGGGGCTGCGGCTCGAAAGTGCGGGCCGGGGGTACGTCGATTGCCTGTTGGGTCGGGTATCCGGCTTGCTGCCAGGCCGGCCAGCCGCCATTCAGCACAGCCACCGCCTCGTGCCCCAGCCAGCGCACCATCCACCACAGCCGCGAAGCAATCGCCCCGCCGCTATCGTCATAAGCCACCACCTGCACCCCCTCGCCGATGCCCCACCGGGAGAGCGTTCGGGCAAAAGTGGCGACGTCCGGCAGCGGATGGCGGCTCGTCTGGCCGGGGATGATCGGCCCGGACAGGTCGTGATCCAGGTGGGCATACTGCGCGCCGGGGATGTGGCTGGCTTCATAGGCCCGCCGCCCCTGCTCGGTATCGGCCAGGGCAAACCGGCAGTCGATAATGACCCACGCCGGGTCGTCCAGATGCTTCTTCAAATCGTCGGCAGAAATTAGAGTTCTGTATGGCATAAGTTGCTCCTTTATTTCGTTCCCAAAATGTGCTACTATTCTACCTGTTCGCCATCGTGTGGCAATTTTGACGAAGATAAGGAGTTTCACAATGACCCACACCCACGACCCGCTGCGTCCTCACGCGCACGACCCCAACCCGGAGCCGCCCTCGGCCAACCCCGCCTTCATTTTCACCGACCCCACCGGCAGGGAGACAACGGTCACTGTGGCCGATCTGGAACACCTGCCCCGGACGACCGTGCCCAACTGCTACATCGTCAGTACCGGCCACGGCACCTCCGGTCCTTTTCTCTTCACCGGCGTCCGTCTGCTCGATCTGGTGCAGCATTACCTGTCCCCGGCGCAAGCCTGGTCGGAACTGGAGGTCATCAGCGCCGACGGCTTCGGCAATCGCGTCCTGGCCGAGGAGCTATACCGGCCCGACCCCGCCGGGCCGATTTTGTTGAGCTACCGCCTCGACGGGCAGCCCCTCAGTCGGGAGCAGGGCTTGGTGCGGATGATTGCCCCGGTGGAGAAGGATGATGCCCTGCGGCAGGTCAAATGGGTAGGCCGGATCAATGTGGTGGTGTGATGAGCGACGACTATCTTTTCGTCTACGGCACGCTGCGCCGGGGTTTCGAGAATCCGATGGCCGAACTGCTGGCCCGGCAGGCCGACTTTGTTGGGCTGGGCCACTTTCAGGGGCGGCTGTACGACCTGGGCAGTTACCCCGGCGTCGAAGCATCCTTTCGTTCGGCTGATACCGTCGTGGGGGATGTTTATCGCCTGCGTCGCCCCCGCTATTTGTTGAACCAATTTGATCGGTATGAAGGGTACGACTCCCGCAATCAGGCCCGGTCGCTCTATCTGCGCCAAAACGTGGTAATCACAATGGCCGAGGGACAGACACGCTCCGCCTGGATTTACCTCTACAATCGACCGCTTCATCGCTCCAAGCTGATCGAGGCGGGCGATTATCTGGCCTATTTGAGGTCGAAATAACATCGAAACGGGTACATTTTAGCTTTGGGATG
>CAZWZZ010000504.1:0-5270 GCA_964638395.1 uncultured Caldilineaceae bacterium | reverse complement strand
CCCCAATTTGCCCTGAATTTGAGCCTATGTTATCATCGTTCTTTTATTGACCCAAGAAGGAGTGCGTTTATGAACCTTGAAGGCAGCTATATGTTTAAAGCGCCCCGCGATGTCGTCTGGCAGGCGCTCTTCGACCCGAATGTGTTAGCCAACGTCCTGCCCGGCTGCGAGAAATTGGAGCAGGTCGGTGATAATCAATATGAAGGGCGGCTGAATATCAAGGTGGGGCCGGTGCAAGGTAAATTCAAAGGGCTGGTCACGCTGTCCGACGTCAATGAGCCGGAAAGTTATACAATGACCGTCGATGGCAAAGGAGCGCCCGGTTTTATGAAAGGGGAAGGTCAGGTCGTACTGCAAGACAAAGGGGAAACGACGTTGATGCATTACGACGGCTCGGCGCAGGTTGGGGGAAAATTGGCCAGCGTTGGTCAACGGTTGCTGGATAGCTCGGCCAAGGCTCTGACCCGGCAAAGTCTGGAAGGTCTGCACGAACAAATCAAGGCGCGGGTTCAGGCTGAGACCCAGCCCCAAGCCGCTGCCGCTCCTGCTGACGGCTCGACGAATGGCGTGTCTGCTCCGCCCGCAGAGCCGGCCTCCACCGTCCAAGCCCCCTCTCAAACCGAATTTATGCTGGGTGTGGCCAAAAATATGGTGGATGATCTGGTGCCGGAGGCGCAACGTCCGAAGCTGCTGGCCGCGGGGCTGGGGGCTTTCATCCTCTGGCTTTTCCTTAAATGGTGGGGCAAGTCAATCGGTCGCCAGGCGGCCCGAGAAGTGTTGCGCAGGCAACATCGCTAGACCTATTTTTTTATGCCAACCTTTGATTTTACCTTCACCGTGCGTGCCCCGCTAGAGCGGGTGGCCGCCTTTCATCACGATACGCGGGCGCTCAAACTGCTGACGCCGCCGCCGGTCATTATCCAGATACAGGACATCGAGCCGATGGGTGAAGGCTCGGTCTCGGAATTTACGATGTGGTTTGGGCCGCTACCGGTGCGTTGGGTGGCCGTGCATAGCAACGTCTCCGAAAATGGCTTTACCGACACCCTGCGGGATGGGTTGCTCAAAAAGTGGGCGCATACCCACACCTTCACCGCCGAGGGGGATAAGCTGACCCGTATTCGGGAGCATATCGAGTATGAACATTACGGGGGCCGTAAAGGCATTTTGAGTCGCTTGCTCTTTGCCCGACCGGGTCTGGTGGCTCTCTTCAATTATCGGAAATGGGCTACGCGGGCGGTAGTGGAGCGTTGAGCATGACCGAAACCTTGCCCCCCTCCCACCAACCCCATCGACCCGCCCCGGCCCCAGACGTTCCGCCGCCAACCCATCCGCCCCGCCCGCCGGAGCCGACACCCCCTTCATTGCCGGTGCAGCAGCCCCCGCCGCCACCGACCGAGTCACCATCGCCGGCTCCCCCGGTTCAACCACCTGCCCCGGCGGGACCCACTCCGCCGCCGCCCCGGCCTGCACCGGGACCGCCTACACCCGCTTCCCGCCCACAACAACCACCACCGCCACCCCGCCCCCAGCAACCGCCGTCGCCCCGTCCACCCCGGTCGGCGTTGCGAACCGCGCCGCCTGTGCCGCCCAGCCAGCCCCCCACCGCCCCAGCCGGCCAACCTCCGGAGACATTACCCTCACCAGTGCCGGAAAACCGTCCCCTACGAATCTCGGCCGGTTTGCTGACCGGCGGCCTCGTCGCGCTAATCAGTTGCGCCTGTGTCTGGCTGTTGAGTACGATGTTTTTCTTTGCCTTCTGGAATGATGGCTCGAATGATATGTCTTTCGTTGCCCTGTGGGGCTTTTCGTCCGTCTTCATCGGGGGGCTGGTGGCTGTCGTGATTAGCCTGCTGTTGGGGGGCGTCATCGGCTGGTATGTCTACCGACGGCTTTAACAAAAAATTTGGGGAGACTATTAAGATTTAAGACAGACAAATTAGAGCCACATAAAACGTAAAACGTGAAACGTAAAACTTATGTGACAAAAACGTTACGTTTTACGTTTTACAGATGTTTTGATAGTTGTTTTTTGGGAGATGCTTTCTCCTGGAGACGTTTCGGCATTTGGGCGGATACCGCTTACGACATTTGGCGTATAGCCAGCTTTGAAAGAACACGCCTTTGGCTTATGGCGAATCCGTCGCTCGGCGGGTCACAAAAAGGGGGAGATTTGGTATACTATTGACAACTTCGGACAGAAAGAGGAGGTTGTCACAAATGTCGAAACAATTACAAGCCATGTTACTCGGTGCTTTACTAACTTTGAACTTGATCCTGGCGATAGCTCTGGTCACGCTGGTGATGAGCGAACTCAGTCCGGTCCAGGCCGATGTGGCTACCCAACAATCAGCCCCCACCGTCGAGGAAGCGACCTATTACCAACTGACCGACGCGCCTCAACAGCGCAATATCTCGACTCAACAATTTATGCCGTTGCAATAGAATTATTATCAATAAACCGCAGCATCCTGAGTAGCGACAGCGTATCGAAGGGTGTGGGTGTGGTTTACTGAACTCGTGATTACAAAAGACCACCTGTGAAAACTGGTGGTCTTTTTGTTTAGGCAGTTCCAAGCAAGATTTAAATCAGTCAAATTTGAGCCACATAAAACGTAAAACGCGAAACGTAAAGGCTGCTTATGAAACAAAGACGTTACGTTTTTCGTTTTACGCTTTACGAATGTTTGGATGATTATTTTCTTGGAGATGCCTTACTTGCTGACTAGCATCTTAATGGAGTGAATAAAACGCTCAATGTCTGCCGATTGGGGGATGTAATCATCGAACGTGGGGAAATCATCGACGCGGGCGTAGCGCAAGCGGGTACTGCGGGCGCTGACATCGATGACGGTGACTCGACTCAGAGCGGGATGCTGTTTGATTTCTTTGTAAGTTTGCCACCCTGCCCCGCCCCGGGTGGTTAAATCAACGAGCAAGACCTCCGGTTTTTCTTGCGTAATGAGAGCGACAGCTTGCGCCTTATCAGCAGCATAGATGACATTGTAGTTTGCTGCCTCCAAGCCCTCACACACCTGGGCCAACACCGGGCGCTCATCGGTGACACACAAGATATAGGGCGACTGAACGGGTGGGTGGTCATCACTCATGTCAGGTCTCGAGTCGTTAAGCTCTACTTTAGATGTATCGCAGATGTACAAGTCGTTCAATTCCCTATCCCCCCTGGTCGTAGTACAATAATCCTGTTCGCTTAGTATACCCTATTTCCGTTTGAATTTGGTTTGAAAATGAAGAATTTATTGTGTTAAGTTGCACAAATGAAATCACAACAAATAAAGTGTTCAAAAACTGTTTTTTCTTGATCCGTCGTAGTTTGGCCGGAGAATTGACACACATTTGAAATCTCCTATATTACGACGTAGAATAGAACCTGTACGGCAGTTCTATACTCAGCACGGTCACAAATGTAACTTTTGGCTTTTTGAACAGGACGCAGATGAACGCTGATAAACGCTGATTTTTAAATTTATCTGCGTGAATCTGCGAAAATCTGCGTCCGATCAAGGTTGCAGTTATGCCCGTGGGCAGTTCTAAGTTTGTTTGAGCAGCAGAGGGTGTCTATGACCACACAGATTAACACACCGACCCAAAAAGGCTGGCTGAATAGTATCCGCACGCAACTCAGCAACTTGAGCCAATGGTTGCTGCGCCCCACGGACCCCTCTTCCCTGGCCCTCTTTCGTATCGTGTTCGGGGCGTTGATGATCTGGGAAGTGTACCGCTATTTCCAATATGATCGGGTCTTCCGCTACTACGTCCAACCCCACTTCTACTTCACCTACGAACTGTTCCCGATGGTCACGCCCTGGCCGGAGCCGTGGATGTCGATCCATTTTATCGCTATGGCCCTCTTTGCCGCCGGGATTATGCTCGGCCTGTTTTACCGCTATTCGGCCTTCCTCTTCTTTATTTTCTATAGCTACGTCTTTCTCCTCGACAAAGCCCAACACAACAACCATTACTACCTGATTATCCTCATTGCCTTCCTGTTGACCTGTGTCGATGCCCACCGCTGGCTCTCGGTGGATCAATGGTGGCGGAACCGGCGGGCAGAGAGCCCGCCCCCCGACTTGGTCCCCTTCTGGCATCTGTTCATTCTGCGGGCACAGATCGTCATTGTCTACTTCTACGCCGGCGTGGCCAAAATCAACGCCGACTGGCTGGCCGGGGAACCGATGCGAACCTGGCTGGCCAACCGCTCAGATTACCCCTTTCTGGGCGATTTTTTCCTGACCGAAACGGGCGTTTACTTCTTTACTTATGGCGGCCTCCTGTTTGATCTCTTCATCGGCTTTTTCCTCCTCTGGCGGGTTACCCGGCCTCTGGCCTTTGTCGGGGTGCTGTTCTTCAATTCGATGAACAAATGGCTCTTCTCCATCGGTATTTTTCCTTATATGATGGTTGGCACGCTGGCTCTGTTTATCGAGCCGGACACCCCCCGCCGTCTGTTGAAACGCCTCCTCCCTGCGGCCTCCCCGGAGAGCAGCCGGCCCCCTCTGCAAATAGGATACCCCGCCTTCGCCCTCAGCTTCGTGGCCATTTTTCTGACCATCCAGATAATGCTGCCGCTGCGCCACTGGCTCTATCCCGGCCACGTCAGTTGGACCGAGGAGGGGCACCGTTTCTCCTGGCATATGAAACTGCGGGGCAAGGATGCCCAGGTGATTTTCTACGTCACCAATCCCGAAACGAACGAGATGTGGGAAGTGGAAATCGGGGACCGGCTGACCAGCCGCCAATACCGCAAAATGTCCACCCGGCCCGATATGATTATCCAATTTGCCCACCACATCCGGGATGAGTTCCACCATTCAGGGGTGATCAAAAACCCCATCATCCAGGCCGACGCCTGGGCCTCGCTCAACGGGCGACCGTACCAACAATTCATCGACCCCGCCGTCGATTTGGCCCAGGAAAGTCGCAGCCTCTTCGTCCACTCCGAATGGATTGTGCCCCTCCAAACAGAACTCAACGAGGCGCTGACCGAGAACCAATAAGGGAGTTCCAGAAAAATAATGATCCCAAAAATCGGAGCTTGGGGTCAGTTGTCAGTTGTCAGTGGTCAGTTGCAAAGGACAAATGACAACTGACAACTGACTTATCATCCAACTTTGGGATCATTTAAATCTTGGAACTGCCTAATCGGGATGGTTAAAAACCCCAGGCAGTTAGCTTGACACTTAGCTCACAGAATCCGTAAAACGTAAAAATTTGGCGATTTAGCGGCCATTACGCTTTACGTTTTTCGC
>CAZWZZ010000503.1:0-5280 GCA_964638395.1 uncultured Caldilineaceae bacterium | reverse complement strand
CCGCCATGTGCCCCATTCCCAACAGCCGGAACAATCGGGAGCGGGATTAGTAAAAAAGAACGAGACGAGACGGGCATCCCTATGCCCGCCCGCAACGGCATGGGGATGCCCTGCTACCTAAAATTGAGTCTACTGGGATTAGTAAAGAAGGAGAGAAACCAATGCCCACCCCATTTCCGGGGATGGAGCCCTATTTAGAGCAGCGTGGTTTGTGGGAAGAGGTCCACGCCGACCTCATTACCGGCATCCGTCGCTTCTTGACGCCGCTGCTGCGTCCTCGCTATCGGGTGGCTATCGAGCGGCGGACGTACCTGGCCCTGCTGCCTCCGGCTGAACAACGGGCCGGTAAACCGGAGGTGTTGGTGTTGCCCACATCACCACCGGGCGCGGCGACAGTGACGGCTCCTTCCGCCGGGGAGAATGTGCTGGTCGGTGAATTGCCCATGCCGGAAGAAATCATCGAGCGTTATCTGGAGGTGCGTGACGTTGCCACTCAGGAGGTGATTACGGTCATCGAAGTTTTGTCCCCTACCAACAAAAGCATCCCGGAAGGGCGGCGGCAGTATGAACAGAAACGGCTGAAGGTTTTAGCCAGCCTGACCCACCTGGTTGAAATTGATCTGCTACGAAGCGGCGAATCGTTGGCTATGACCGTAGCCGGGCAGAACGACTATCGGATTGTGGTCAGCCGCAGCCGGCAACGACCCCAGGCCGATATTTATCTGTTTGGCGTGCGCGACAAAATCCCCGCTTTTCCCATTCCCCTCCGCTCCGGCGAAGCCGAACCCATCCTGCCCTTGAACCAAATTCTGCACGATCTTTACGATGAAGGTGGCTATGATTTGGCCATTGATTATCAACAGCCGCCCCAACCACCGTTTCCCGAAGAGGTGGCCGCCTGGGCGGCTCAAATTTTAGCATAGAGGAAATTCAAATGTTGGCTCAACAACAGCCCCGCTATACGCACGCCGAATATTTTGCTCTGGAGGAACAGAGCGAAACGAAGAACGACTATGTCCGGGGTGACATCGTGGCCATGACCGGAGCTTCGCTCAATCATAACCGCCTTACCCGAAATTTGGTGACGGCCTTGACTAATAAATTGGCAGGAAAATCCTGTGAAGCCTTTGCCGGTGATTTGCGGTTGTGGATCGCGGCCAGAGACATTTTTACTTATCCCGATGTCATGGTCATCTGCGGCTCGGCTCAATTTTATGAACAGCGAACTGATACGATTACGAATCCGACTGTAATTTTTGAAGTGTTATCGAAATCAACGGAAGGATATGATCGCAGCGACAAGTTCCACGCTTATTGGACGCTGGCGACATTTGAAGAATATATTTTGGTCGACCAATATCGGCTGCAGGTCGAATATTTTCGGCGGTTGAATGAAAAAGAGTGGCGCTTGATCGTCCTGACCAAAGCCGATGACTCGCTGCGTCTGGAGGCCGTGGGGCTGGAAATCTCGCTGGAGCAAATTTATCGTCACGTCACCTGGGATGATTGATGTTTCGTAACAAACCCACTATCCGGCCTAAAAACGGGCACGTTTGGATAGTTCTTCTGCTGACCATCCCCCTCCTGGCCTGCGGCCTCAACCCGCTGGCCGGTTTGACGCCGACACCATTGCCCACGCCGACCCTCGTGGTGGCTCGCTTCGGCACGCCGGACCCAACGGCCACGCCCGCCCCCGTCCTCAGCCCAACGTCAACATCCAGCCCAACGGCCACGACCTCGCCCCCGGCTACCCCCACCGCGACGACCGTCGTCACGCCGACGGCCACGACCGACCCTAATAGTCAGCCGACGCCGGAACCGCCTGTCTCCGTGGCCGAGGCAGCCGAGTCCGACCCCCCGGCAGCGGTCGAAGCCCCGGCGGAGGCCGCCCCACCCGCCGAGCCGACGCCCGATTTTGTGGTGCGAATGGTCCGGCTACGAACGAATGAAGAGAATAGTTGGGAGGGAACCCTCGGTCCCGGCAACTGTGGCAGCGATCACAGCATTTATGTCTACGTGGCCGATGCCCAGGAGCGTCGCCTGGATCACATTTTGATCGGCGACAAATTTGGCAACTTCGAGGTTCCGACAGGGGTCGATGATTACGGCATGGTCCGCATTTTGGTTTGGAGCGCCACAATGGAGTTGACTGTAGTGGGCAGCGCCATCGACGGCGCTCGCTACACCAGCGAGTTCACGCCGCCCCTCTCCACGCTCGACGAGCAGATTCCGCTCGCCTGGCTGGAGGAGGCCGGCTATTGCGACTCGCCGGAGGATTGCCAGTGGCGGGTCGAAAATAACCAACTGTGTCGCGGTCACTACTCCTACGACGTGATTTTTCAGCGGACGTGGTAGGAGCCGTAAAGCGTAAAACGTGAAACGTAATATCCGTATTCCATAAACAGAAGCAGTTACTCTCCATTGTGATGATCTGCTGTCGAGGTCGAATTTTTTCGGAAACGGAACAACAGATAAATCCCCAGCCCCAGCAGCAGGACGCCGACAATCAGGCCGGTGAAGTTAGAGATAACCTCGCTGATGAGTTCCCACTGGCTGCCGAAGGCATAGCCCAGACCGCCATACAGCAGAATCCAGGTGATCTCCCCGGCCACATCGAAGAGTAAAAATCGGGGGAAAGCGTAGCCACTGCTGCCGGCGATCAGGTTGACCGGCACGGCCACCGGCGTCACCAGCCAGCGGGTGAGATAGATGGCCACGCCGCCCCGCCGCTGGAAAAAATCCTTCGCTTTTTTCCAGCCCGCCGTCTGCCCAAAACGCTGCTCGATCCACACACTAGCAAACCGGCCCAGGCCATACACGATGATATCGCCCGTGACCGCCCCGGCCAAACCGGCCAGCGGCGTGGTGTAGAGATTGAGAAATCCCTGACGAATGAAGGCCCCCGACGCGATGACTAGCAGCGTGCCCGGAACCGGGATTCCCAATGCTCCTAACAGCAAGACGCCCCCCACCATCGGCGATCCGTAAGTTGTCACCCAACTTAATACCAACTCGGTCAGATCAACATCCATCAGTCGGTCGCCTCGTAGGTATCGACTGCGTTTTGCAACGCTTCGGTCAAGCCTCGGACTCCCCCTTCGTACTCCACCTCCTCACTCAGCCGGTTGAGAGGGATAAAGGCGTTGTCATCCGGCGGCAGGCCAATCTGCTCGAAGAGGTAGTCGGCGGGGATACCGGCGACGGTGGCTATATATTGGATGCTCATCCAGGGGCGCACACCATTTTCTCGCAATCCGGTGGAAACCGGGTCGTCGCGGTATTCTCGTATCGCGGTGCGTAATTCATCGACAATGATCGGGTATTCCGCCTCAGCCCGCCGTCCGTTGAAGAACTGCTCGTTCAATTCGTGCAGGGACGCATTGCTGTTACGCCGTTCCATCTCGATGCCTAAGTGGTCAAACAAATATTCCTGCGGCACGGTGTAGGCTACGGCGATGTAGCGCATCGTCATCCAGGGCCGGATCAGATCGGGGTCGGGGTTGCCCGCCTCGAAATTGTTACGAATGGCAAATTGCGCCTCTCGATAGGCTTCGAATGTCCTGACGGCATACCGTACCGTCATCACCAGTCCGATCACAATCAGGACCAGGGCCACGATTTGAACTTTGGAAATTGATTTGAGTCTGCTGATGATAAACATTAGTGAGGCGTCTCGAAGTAAATAATTATCAAACGTCCGTAAAGCGTAAAACGAAAAACGTAATATCTTTTCCGTAAACAGGTTTTACGTTTCGCGTTTTACGTTTTAGGTAGTGATTTCAATCTTGGAACAGCCTTAACTTAATGATATTGGCCTCACCTTTGCTGCAAATACTCCTTCACCGCCGCCACCTGCGTCGTTGAAACCCGCCCGGCAGCTTGCAACGTCTCCAAAATATCAGACAGTTGCAATACGGCGTGCAGTCGGTAGCCGGCTTCGGCCAGATTCTCCCGCCCGCCCTGCTCCCGGTCGATCAGCACGACCACATCGGACACGGTCAGCCCCGCCGCCCGGAGCGGTTCCGCCGCTTTGATGACGCTACCGCCGCTGGTGACCAAATCTTCGATGATGACCGCCGTCTCCCCGGCGGAAAAGACGCCTTCGATGGCCCGACCTGTGCCGTAATCTTTGGCCTCTTTGCGCGGATAAATCAGCGAGCAGTTGGCTGCCAGGGCCACTGCCGTCCCAATCGTCAGCGCCGCGTAGGGCACGGCAGCAACGTGGTCGAAGGTCAGGGAGCGAAGAGTTTTCGCGTAGACATTGGCTACTTCTTTCAACAACATTGGACTAGCCATCAAACGTCGCAAGTCGATATAAATTGGCGAGGTTTGCCCCGAGGCCAGGGTAAATTGACCAAATTGGATGCAGCCGAGGTCGTGCAGTTTCAGGCTTAACGCCATCTCCGCAGCGACCGGCTTGGCGTTGGGTGTCACCGCCTGCCGCGCCCGGTTGATCTCAGCCCGCAAGGTCAGGGCAGCCTCGCGGGGTGACTCGGCATAAATTACCCCCCGCGAAACCGGCACGATCAGCCCGCTGCCCCGGCTATCCAGGCCGGCCCTCAAAGCCGCCTGCAAATCGCCCCCCTGCGCCCCGACGCCGGGGGCTAAAATCCAGCGTCCCGCCTCCGGCAGCACCTCCCGGAAACGGGCCAGGGCGTGGGGCTGCGTCGCCCCGACGACGAAGGCGACCTGGCCGGCATCCCCCCACTGGTGGCCCTGGCGGGCGATGTGTTCAAAAAGTAAGTCCTCGCCGCCAAACTCCTGGATGGCCTGGGCCGAGGGGTTGGAGGTGTAGCACAGCACAAAGACGGTCTTGCCGGGGTAGGCCAAAAAGGGGGCGATACTGTCCCGGCCCAGATAGGGGCTAACGGTGATAGCGTCCACACCTAACATCCCGAAGGCGGCCCGGGCGTAGGCGGCGGCGGTGCTGCCGATGTCCCCCCGCTTGGCATCGAGTAGCACCGGAATATCCTCCGGTACGGCAGCGATGGTTTGGCGTAGCGCCTCCAGGCCGTCCGGGCCGTACTGCTCGTAAAAGGCGATATTGGGCTTGTAGGCACACACCAAATCGGCGGTTTGGTCGATGATGTTTTGACCCCAGGCCACCAGGCTGGCCGTCTCAATCTCCGGCGGAAAATGGTCGGGGAACTTGCGCGGATCGGGATCCAGGCCCACACACAACAGCGAGTCGTTCCGCTCGATGGCCCCGGTTAATTTTTCAATAAAACTTTTTGACAATTTGTTGTCTCCTGACTGGCTACCTATCACGTTTGCAAACGA
>CAZWZZ010000502.1:0-5282 GCA_964638395.1 uncultured Caldilineaceae bacterium | reverse complement strand
ATGTTAGATGAGGTGGCCCGCCATTTGCGAGCGGCCAAGTCGGTGCCAACAGTGACCGGCAAATCAGATCTGGCCGAGCAAACGGTGGCTTTTTTGATGTCGCTGTTTGAGTTCGCAGCCAGTCGTAAGCAGGTGGTGGTCGTCTTGACCCTGGCCGACTCGAAGGATGCCTTTGGCAAGGAAACCGAGGCGTTACGCCAAGAGTTGAGCGAGGCCAAGCGTCTTTCTGCCCGGCAGGAGCGGGTTATCACCCCCACCGGCGAGGCGGAAATCGCGGCCATTGTGACCCATCGACTGTTCAAAACCATCCGGCCCGAAACGGCCGAGACGGTTGGCACGGCCTATCACCAGACGTACCGGCGTCTCATCGACCAGGGGGCTAATCTGCCCCAGCGAGCGATACGGGCAGAATATGCCGATGAAATTGTTGGGGATTACCCCTTTCATCCCGAACTACTGACCACGCTTAACCGCAAAACATCAACTATCCCCAATTTCCAGAAGACGCGCGGCGTCCTGCGACTGTTGGCGGCTGTCATCCGCCGGTTGTGGCAAACCAAACCGGCCCATACCTACCTGATCCATCCCTTTCATCTCGATTTGGGAGTGGCCAACATTGCTGATGATTTGACCAGCCGGCTGGAGCGACCGGCCTTCAAGCAGGTCATCGAAGCCGATATTATCAGCCCCCGGCTTGGCTCCCAGGCCCACGCCCAACTCATCGACGGGGCGTGGCTGGCAGCGGGCAAGCCCCCCTATGCCGCTCGTGTGGCCACGGCAGCCTTTTTGCACAGCCTGACGCAGGGCATCGCCAGCGGGGTCGATCCTACCGATTTGTCTCTGGCCGTCCTGACCCCGGATGATGATCCGGCCATTATCAGCAAAGCCAGCGAGCGGCTGGTTGAGACCTGTTGGTTCTTTGATTGGGACGGGCATCGCTACCGCTTCAAGACGGAACCGGCCCTCAACAAGATTATTGCCGATGAGATGGGCATGGTTGGTACGGTCAAGGCCAAGGCCGAACTGGATCACCGCATCCGCCAGGTCTGGAAAACCGGGTATCTCAAACCGGACTTTTTTGCCAGCGAGGCCGGGGATGTTGATGATGATGCGGATAAACCGAAACTGGTCATCATGCATTACGACGCCGTGACCGGTACGGCCAATGAGCCGGTTCCGCCCGATCTGGTCAGGCGTATCTTCGACCGGGCCGGTTCGCTGGAGGGGTATCGCACCTATAAAAATAATGTTCTGTTTTTAGTGGCCGATAAGGATCAGGTGGAAAATATGGTTGAGGTGGCCCAGCGCTATCTGGCCATTGGTCGCATTGTGGGCGACCCGACCCGGATGCAGGAGTTTAACGAAGAGCAGCGCAAGCGGCTCAAAAAGATGGCCGAAGCCGCCGAGTTGCAGGTCCGGGTGGCCATTACCAAGACCTACAAATATCTCTACTACCCCAGCGCCGAAGCGCCCCAGAGCCATAGCAATCTGGCCCGCGAGACCTTGCCTCCCCAGGATCAGGGCGAAGTCAATCAGGATCAGACCAACATCATTTTGCGAGTCCTGAAACAGTTGCAGAAGGTTTTGACGGCGGATGAGGCCACCCTGCCCGCCGCTTTTGTCAAAGCCAAAGCCTGGGACACGAGCCAGGTGGTGATGTCCACCGAAGATTTACGACGGGCCTTTGCCCGGCGGCTGGGCTTGCGCATCCTGCTCGACCCCAATCAACTCAAGAAAAGTGTCCGTAATGGCCTGACTCAAGGAACCTGGGTATACTACGATGCGGTCCAGCAGGTGGGGTATGATGCCGACTCCCCCCCGCCGTTGATTCAGATCAGCGAGGATACTCTTCTTTATACGCCCGCCGAAGCGGTCCGGCTTAGCCTGCCACTCAAGGGCAAACCCGCCCCGGGGGGGGACGGAGCATCCGGGCCGGCACCGACCTGCCCGGTCTGTGGACAGCCCATCGCCCACTGTGTGTGTGGTGATGATGAAGCGGAGACGGGCGAGGTGGTGATCCGTCTCCACGCGGAAGGGGCACCGGCCCAAGCCTTCCAAAATCTGCTCGATCAATGTCACGATCAGCAGGTCGATCAGGTGGCCCGCTTGTTGATCCGCATCGAGGGGCAGGGCAAAGAAGGGGCCGACGAGGCCCGCTCGCTGGGGCTGGCCATTCCCCAGTTGGGCAAAGGCAGCTACGCCGTGGAGCAAACGTTTAACGCCGAATTTGGCCCGGCGGAAAGCCTTAGCCTCTCCTTTGCGGGCGGCTGGGATCGTTATAAACGGTTGAAGCAGGTAACCGATGCTCTGGGCCAGGAGGCCAGCCAGCTCATCGTCCGTACCACTTTGGCCATCGACTTTGCGGAGGGGCTGGCTGTTGGGGCCGATCAGTTCCAGACTATCCACGAGGTCTTTACCACCCTCAGCTTTGGGCGGATGGTCATCGACGCCGAGCCGTTTGAGGAATAATTTTTTATGAAAGCGCTCTCATTTCGCCAACCCTGGGCCGAATTGATTCTCCAGGGTCGCAAAACCATCGACCTACGCACCTGGCCGACGAAATACCGGGGGCGGATTGCCATTCACGCCAGCAAACAGGTTGATCAAAAGATTTGTGACCATTACGGCCTGGATCGGGCCACCCTGCCCACGGGCGCTCTGGTGGGCACGGTCGAGGTGGTCGAGATGGTCGCTTTGGATGAGACCGCCTGGGAGCGTTTACGGGAGCAGCATCTCAAACCCGGCCCTTTTCCCGGCGATCTGTTGGGCTGGCGACTGGCCGAGCCACAACGGCTGGCGACGCCGGTTCCGGCCCGGGGCCGGCTGCGGCTGTTCAACGTGGCCGATGTCTTGCTCGACCCCTCAGCCCCCGGCAGCCCGCCCGCCACCCCGCCGGTCACGCCCCCTCCAAAAAAACGCCCCCCCCAGACGGACAAGGGGGCTACGTATCAAACCGGCACCGAGGCCGCTTACGACCCGGACAAACCGTTTGAGCTACGAGTGACAGCTCAAGCCGATGAGCGAAGCCCCTACCGCTTGAGCCTCTACCAATGGCCGGTAGCCATCCAGAGCCACACCCGCAACGGCCACCACCCCGACGAGGCCCCCCGCCAGCCACAACGCCTGGCCGAGTTGAGCGGCGACTCGCTCCGGGCCGTGGCCGACCACATCCTGGTCGCCCTGCGCCACAGCGGCTACAAAGCGACCGATTTATCGGCCCAGCGCCGCAAACCGTTCTACTTAGATGAAGAAACCGGCCTGCGTCTGGGGCTGCTCTTTCTGGCCATCAAGCCGCTGACCCGCCTGGATCGGATCGAGGCTATCTCCAGCGCCCTGCGGACGATGCCTTCGGAGGAAGCCTACTACTGGTTTAGCAAATGTACCGCCGCAGCCACCGCCGCTAACGCCCAGCGGGCGTTGCGGATTTTGCTGGCGGGAGAATGAGGCAAGATGACTGTAATCGTTAAAAGTTTAAGTGACTTTTTTAAGATTCTGGTTCAATCCTTTAATCTTTCGGCCATTTTTCCGGCTTTCGTTTTCATAACATTGGTCGAGTTGTATATCCTACCGATTATTCCCTCTACCTCCCCGCTTTACATCCCTGAAACGACACAAATATCTTCTCAAATTGGGGTGACCATTATCGCCGTTGGTATCATTGCCTACCTGCTGGATGCCTCCAATTTTCAACTTATTCGTCTTTTTGAAGGGTTTGGTCTTCGTAATTGGTTTCCCTTCAACCGGCTGGAAAACTTCTATCGAAATTACGTCGATGAAACCTGGAAACACATTACCACCATAGAAACTATTGTTGATGAACTTATAGAAGAAGCAGAGAAGAGAATGTTTTATCGGTCTCTTTTAATAAAACAGCAAAAAGAAGCTGGCACCCCTTCAGCACAAACTCTATCGGAGAAACTGGGTCTACTATGTAGTAATCTTTTTCGAGAGTCAGCTCAAAAAACTCAACATAATGTGGAATATATTCCCACAGAACACTTAGACTATTTAAAGGATTCGGCTCTCGAGTTAGCACAACTCGCTAACAAATTAGACGCTCACAAGAGAGTGTTAAGGCAAGAGTTTGGAGATCATTTCCCTACTAATCCAGATTTTGTACTACCTACACCCTATGGAAATGTGATAGCTGCAGCCGAAGAATACCCCAGAAGATTATTCAATATAGATACCGTCGTACTATGGCCTTATTTAGTGCCTACGTTGACTAATAACGGATATGCTCAATACGTTATCCGTGCGAAGTCGATTATGGATTTTCTTCTCAATCTGACAACCGTTTTTGTTGCATTTTTCTTTTTGTTAGGGACAAGTGAGTTTATCTATAATGGCTTGAGCTTCCTTTTGGTTCAAAAACTTATAATTGTTGGCGGAAGTTTTGCCATGCTCTATTATTTATCTATTTTAGGCGCAGAGGGCTGGGCTGCAACCATCAGTACTGCTTTCATCTTGTTTAGAGAGGATTTACGTCAAGTTTTACAGTTGCGGCCGATACAAGATTATGAAGATGAAAAAGAACTTTGGGAACAGACCTCTAGTTTTTTTCGAGCTAAATCTTCTTCAAGGTCTCAAGCGAAATGGGCAGAAAAAATTTTTAATCATCCGAATGCTCAACCTTTGAACGATTAATCGCAGGAGAAGTCTGTCAATGTCGAAAATGAATAAAAGACGGAAATTTGGTAATCTATGGTGGCTTTTGGCTTTCGTTCCATTCTTTGGAATTTCCAGTCGCAAACTCCCCGGTCAGGAAGATGATGAGCAGTCTAGGCGAATTAAGAAGCTAATTGAAAAAATTGAGCTTGATATTGACCTTGAAATTGATGAGTATCAACTTCTTTTAGATTTATTAAACGTAGATCCTAAACAATTACCCAATAAACACAAGAGGGATAATTTTCTTACTAAACTTAAAAAACGATTTTTTAAGCGCTAAGTGAACACCAAAGCACAAGCATTACTGAATGAACTTGATGAACGCCGGTCAAGGCAGAGCCAGAAACAGGTGGTAGGTATGATCGTGGCCCTGATTATTTTGGGTGGATTTTGTTTTGGATTTACTTGGTTGGAGCGACAGAGAGTGACCCAAACATCCGCCCAGCCACCTATTAAAAGTGAAAGTAGTATTAGTTCGCCCCGCTTACTCGCGTTGACGAGTCAAGCGACAACGAACACCTCATTTATTGTCGTAAAATCAGGCGCAGCAGGGCGTGATGATCTTTGGCTCCATACCGCTATGACTTCAACGACAGTGATCAGTAGTAATT
>CAZWZZ010000501.1:1655-5284 GCA_964638395.1 uncultured Caldilineaceae bacterium | reverse complement strand
GCTCCGGCCTGCCGATCAAAATTCCGGTCATCGAGCTGATCGAAATCGGCACGGGCGGCGGCTCCATCGCTCGCGTTGATGCCCTGGGGCTGCTCAAGGTGGGGCCGGACTCGGCCGGGGCCGATCCGGGACCGGTCTGCTATGGTCGCGGCGGCACCGAGCCGACCGTGACCGACGCCAACCTGATCCTCGGCTATCTCGATCCGGCCTACTTCCTCGGCGGGCGAATGGCTTTGGATGTCGAGGGAGCGCGACGGGCGATCAAGGAAAAAATCGCCGACAGGCTAAACCTGTCCGTCGAGGAGGCTGCCTGGGGCATCTATCAAATCGCCACCGAAAATATGGCCAACGCCGCCCGCGTCCACGCTCTGGAGCGGGGCAAAGACCCACGCCGTTTCCCGCTGTTTGCCTTTGGCGGGGCCGGGCCGATGCACGCCTACCGCCTGGCCCTGTCGCTCGGTTCGCCGACGCTGCTGGCCCCGCTGGGAGCCGGGGTGATGAGTACGGTCGGCTTTCTGTCGGCCCCGCTGGCCTTCGATTTTGTGCGTTCCTGGCCGGGTCGCCTCGACACGCTCGATTGGGCGCAGGCCAACCAATTGCTGGCTGAGATGGAGGCCGAGGGGCAAACCTTGCTGGAGGCGTCGGGTGTGCCGGCCGACCGGATCAGCCACCGGCGGGAGGTGGATATGCGCTACGTCGGCCAGGGGCACGAAATCGCCGTGCCGCTGCCGGCGGGGGAGCTATCGGCAGACCAGGCCCCCGACCTGGTGAAATCTTTTGAGCAGGTGTATCAAGACCTGTACGAGCGGCTCGGCCCGCCCGTGCCGCTGGAAATCTTGACTTGGCGCATCGTCTCCAGCGGCCCGCAGCCCGACTTGCATCTGGAAATCACCGCCGGGGCGGTCGAGACCGTCTCAGCGGACGGCGGCCTGCAAGCGGCCCGCAAGGGGGAACGCCCGGCCTACTTCCCGGAGACGGACGGCTTCACCCCAACGCCCATTTATGACCGCTACCGCCTCTCCCCCGGCGCGGCCTTCAGCGGCCCGGCCATCATCGAGGAGCGGGAATCGACGGTGATTGTGGGGCCGGGGGCACGGTGTGAAGTCGATGAGCATTACAATTTGGTGGTGGAGACGCAGGCGGCCACGACTTAGAAGCTGTTTGATTCGACTCGAACGCAATAATTGACATCCGCTCTAATCTGTCTAACATATCCTCTGAGATTGAAGGTGGACACACACTCGACCTTGTAGGTTTCTAAAACCTGCAAGGTCTGGGGCGAAACTAGCCACACCTACAAGGTTTCTAAAACCTGCAAGGTCTGGGGCGAAACTAGCCACACCTACAAGGTTTTTAAAACCTTGCAGGTGACAGAAAAAATCTCCAATCTCCCAATCTCTAATCTCTTTCGGAAGGTGACGATGGACAACCTATCCCCTCGCTGGCAAAGCTGGCTCAAAAACCTCGGCTGGTATCTGTTGACTTTATTCGTGCTGATTGTACTTTTTACCTTCCTCCGCAGTTTCATCATCCTGCCGGCCCTGTGGCTAGTCGGGCTGGTCTGGGGCGGGATTTTGGCCTACCAATTTAGCCGGTTGATGTTCGAGGATGGCGACCCGGCGATCACCGAAGCCCGGTTGCAGGGCTATCTCGACCAGGCCCAGGCGTACCGTCGTAAAATCGAGGCGGCCATCCAGGCCACCCCCGGCGAAGCCAGCCGCACCCACCTGGCCCGCCTGACCGGCCCGGTCGAGCAGTGGACCGAGGCCATCCACCGCCTGGTGCAGCGTCTCAACGATCTGAGCCAGGATGATCTCCTCCGCCGCGATCTCAAGGATGTGCCTAAAGCCATCGCCGATCTGGAGAAACGGTTGGCCGCTGAAACGGATGAGGCCATCCGCCAGCAGTTGGAGCGAACGTTGACTAACCGTCGTAAGCAGTTAGAATCGCTCGAAGGGTTGCAAAGTATGATGCGCCGCAGCGAAATCCAGATCGAAAGCACCCTGTCCGCGCTGGGTACGATCTACTCCCAAATTCTGACCGGCCAATCGACCAGCGAGGTGGCCGACTACGGCCAGTTAGCCACCGAGGTGGATGAGGAGGTGCGCCAGTTGGAGGATCAGTTGGCCGCGCTGCGGGAGGTGAAGTTGGGGGGGAGTTATTAATTTGACCTGTCTAAAACAATCGGAGTTGGGTGCTGTCCGGCGTTGCTTTGCTGGGCTTGCGGCGGCGGGCTTGTTCAATTTCCTTAAGCGTCTGTTCGATATCCGCGACGAACCGGGAAGGGGGGTTGGTTTGCTCCTGCCCAAACAGATAGCGACGTTGGGTATGGGTTAGAATCAATTTCTGCTGGGCGCGGGTCATACCCACATAGAACAAACGGCGCTCCTCCGCCACATCCGGCGCTTCATCCCCGCGCTGGTAAGGCAGCAGCCCCTCTTCACAGCCCACGATGAAGACCACCGGAAACTCCAACCCTTTCGCGGCGTGGAGAGTCATCAGCGTCACCCGGTCGGCCCGAGGGTCATAAAAATCGGTCTCCTTTTGCAAAGCCAACGTCTCCAGAAAGCGGCCCAGGTCGCTCTCAAACGGTACGGCTCGCCGCTTCAATAACTCGACCCGCTCACTCTGCTTTTCATCATTTTTATCAAAGGCGAGGCTGGCCTCGTCGAGCAAGAATTGATGAAGCTGGTCGATCAAAACCGGCACAGGGGCGGCGGGGCGATCTGCCACTGCTGCACAAAACGAGGTGATTGTCCGGGCCTGTTTTTCCGAGACATCCTGCGACAGCGGGAGGAGCGTGTCGGCGTTGTAGAGAAACCAGAGGCAAGCCAGGATGGTTCTGATCTCCTTATACTCAACCAGCGGTTTCTGCCCGACGCTCTGGTAAGGCATACCGGCCCGTTGAAAGGCTTCGATCAAAGGTTGGCTTTGGGCGCTCAAGCGGTACAGCACGGCAAAATCGGCAAAGGCCAGGCTCTTTTCTTCGTTGTCGGCCCGACCCGAATCGATGGAGAAGTAGCTGGTGCCGCCGATCATCTTCTCGATTTCGTGGACGGCGTACTTGGCCTCCGCCCGCTCGGTGGGCGCTTGGTAGAGGACCAGCTTCGTCCGGTCGAGAAACTCGGACCAAATTTTGACTCGCTCGCCGGCCGGACTCTTTTCACTTTTCTCAATGACCTGTTCGGCGGCCTCTAAAATGAGCTGCGTGGAGCGATAATTCCGGTCGAGGTGATGGGTTTCGACGGGCGGGAAATCCTCCCCAAATTGGCGGAAATAGTGAGGACTGGCCCCTCGAAAGCCATAAATGGCCTGATCGGGATCGCCAATCAAACACACGTTGCTGTCAGGCGTCACCACCTGCTGCAACAGACGATATTGGGCCAGGTTAACATCCTGAAACTCATCCACCGCAATCCAGCCAAAGCGTTGTTGGATCGTCTGCCGCCGGTCGGGATAATTCTCCAAAAGCTGCACCGTTTTGAAAACGAGATCATCAAAATCGACCAGGCCGTTTTCTTGCATCGCTCGTTGATAGGTTTGGTAAATCTCACCCAACTCAGGCTCAACGTCGTCCGGCGTCAAACATGCCCCTTTCGCCTTTGAGATGTCATCAAGGCGGCGATTGA
>CAZWZZ010000501.1:0-1555 GCA_964638395.1 uncultured Caldilineaceae bacterium | reverse complement strand
ACTTTCCAGCACAGTCGGCGAGCTATCGGCTGAATTTTCTGAGGGTGTCGCCGTCGGTTCAGCGACGGGAGCTTCTGTTGAAACGGTATCCGCCGTTTGGGCCATAGCCTGATGGGGGGGGCTGACGGTCGCACTGTCGGGCGCAGGTTCGGCGGCAAAGAAAGTCAACTGGCCGCTCTCGATGTCATCCTCCTGCGGATCGAACAGCTTGATGACGCCGGGTTGCCCATCATACCCGGCCACCGGCTTGACCTGCCCCATCCGCATCCGCCGGATGCCTTCCGCCAGCCGCACGCCACCCACCGCCTCGATCTCCGCCAGCGGAATATCCTGCAAAATCGACAGTTCCGGTCCCAATTTGGCCAGCAGCAGGTTGAAATCCTTCTGCACGGTTTTGGTGTTGGGGCCAACGTCGTGGATTTCCCCCAGCACCTCCGGCAGCGGCACCAGACTGGCAAAGGGGTGAGGGCGGGGCGGCGCTCCCACCACCCGGTCAGCCAAGACCTCCACCCGGTGCAACACGCCGACCGTCACCGGCTTGCCGCACACAGCGCACAGCCCGTCGTGGGCGATGGTCTCCGGCGGTTCCCAATTGATCTGGCATTTGCGATGGCCGTCGTGATGGTACTTGCCCTCTTCGGGGAAAAATTCAATCGTGCCCTTGAAAACAGCGGGATCACCCGACTGGAGGGCCTCGAAGATGGCTGGATAAGACAGGTCGGTGTCGAAAACGGTCGCTTCGCGGGCCAGCTTGGGGGGAGAGTGGGCGTCGGAGTTGGAGACGAGGGTATAGCGGTCCAGGGCCGAGACGCGCCAATTCATCGGCGGATCGGAGGAGAGGCCGGTTTCCAGGGCAAAGATGTGGGGCGTCAAATCCTCGAAACATTCTTCGACCGAATCGTAGCCGGATTTGGAGCCAAGCAGGGAAAACCAGGGCGTCCAGATGTGGGCCGGGATAAGGTGGCAGGCCGGATCGATCTCCAGGATGATTTCTAGCAGGTCCCGTGAGGGTAATCCCAGAATGGGGCGGCCATCGGAGCGGATGTTGCCAATTTTTTCCAGTTCCGCCTGAATTTTCTCGACGACATCCAGCGAGGGGGCAAAGATGACGTTGTGGACTTTACGCACCCGGTCATTCTTTTTGTAGATGCTGCTGATCTCCCCGGCCAGCATAAAGCGCACCGGCGCTTGACAGGCCGGCGGAACCTCAGCCTGCACCGCCTGCGCCACGTCCTCTCTGAGACGAAACAGCCCCGCCTCCGCCGGTTCCAGCTTCTCCTTCATCTCTTGCAGCCAGCCGGGGTGGGCAATATCCCCCGTGCCGACGACGTTGACCCCTTTCAACTGCGCCCACCGGCTCAAATGCTCAAAATCGAGATTTTTGCTGGTGGCCCGCGAGTAGTGGGAGTGAAGATGTAGATCAGCCACAAGTTTCATCATCTATCCTTTCCTAAACCGCTGTTCATCACCTGCAAGGTTTCACAAACCTTGTAGGTGTGGTGTAAAACCCTGGTTTCGCGTCAGACCTCGCAGGTTTCTAAAACCTAGAAAGTCA
>CAZWZZ010000500.1:0-5297 GCA_964638395.1 uncultured Caldilineaceae bacterium | reverse complement strand
GGTCGATAACTGCTTGCCCCTCGTTCGTGAAGTTCGGTTGAAGGTTCGATTGCGGTTATCAAAAAACATAATATCTCTCCGGGTTTTCTAATTGTGGTGGGTTTGACATTGAAAAATAATGTTCGGCAAGAATCGGGTGGTTGGGAACAAAATCTTCTGCTATACTGGCCCTTGAAATGTAAAAGGAGGCAACGAAGATGCCTGACACTCTGGATCAACGGGCCGTCGATTACGCACGCATCGAACAGGCCATTCATTTTATCGAACGCAACGTCCGGGCCCAGCCCGACCTCAAAGAAATCGCCGCCAATGTGGGGCTGAGCGAATACCATTTTCAACGGCTCTTCACCCGTTGGGCCGGGATCAGTCCCAAGCAATTTTTGCAATTCCTAAGCCTTAATTATGCCAAACAACAGTTGGCCGAGTCAAAAAGTTTGCTCGATGTGACTTACGAAACCGGCCTATCCAGTCCGGGCCGGCTTCACGATTTATTTGTGACGTATGAGGCGGTGACGCCGGGGGAGTTCAAGAAGCATGGAGCCGGGGTGACTATTGCCTACGGCTTTCAATCCACCCCTTTTGGCGAAGCGTTGGTCGGCGTGACGGAGCGGGGTATCTGCGCTCTATCTTTTGTAGAGAGGCGGGCGCAAGCCCTGGCCGATTTGCAGAAGGAGTGGCCCCGGGCCGACATCGTGGCCGACCCGGCGCGTATCCGGCCTCTGGGCGAGCAAATTTTCGCCGCCTCCCCTGACGGTCAGGCCCCACCACCCTTGCGGCTTTATGTGAAAGGAACCAATTTCCAGATCAAGGTCTGGCAGGCGTTGCTCACCATCCCGCCGGGCAGCGTCGCCGCTTATGGCACGATTGCCCGCATGATCGACCACCCGAACGCTGTTCGGGCCATCGGCCAGGCCATCGGCCGGAATCCCATCGGCTTTCTCATTCCCTGCCACCGCGTCATTCGTCAGGCCGGGGCTTTGGGCGGCTATCGCTGGGGAACGGCCCGCAAGCAGGCTATTCTGGGCTGGGAGGCGGCCCGGCGCTATCAGGCCGCTTGAGGCTGCTCCGAAGTCTCTTCGTCTGTCTCGCCTGCATCTTCCGGCTCGACCGGCACGATTTTCGAGCCATACTTCATCGCATACACCTTGGTGAACTCTGCGCCGAGGAGATAAATCTGGGCTGAGTAGTAAATCCAGATCAGCAGGATGACCAACGTCCCCGCCGCGCCGAAGGCCGAGCCAACATTGCCGAAGGCGAGATAGAGGCTAATCAACCATCGGCCCAGATTGAACAACAGGGCCGTCACGAAGGCTCCAATCCAGACATCCCGCCAGGCGATCTTGACATCGGGTAGAAATTTGTAGATGACGGCAAAGAGCAGGGTGACGATGCTCAGGAAGATGGCCATATTGATGAATTGCAAAAAGCCGCTCAGGTCGATAAAGTTACCCACCACGGAGACGGCCACGCTGGCAGACAGGGCCAGTATCAAGACCAACCCCAGGCTAAAAACCATTGCAAACAGAAAGAGCCGCTGTTTGATGAGGCCCATAATCCCCCCCTCCGTCGCGGGGGTCACATCCCAGATGGTGTTCAGCGTCGCCTGGAGTTCATTGAACAGGTTCGACGCGGCAAAAAGCAAGATGGCGATCCCCAGAATCGAGGCGATAGAGGTCCCGCTTCTGGACTCGGCGGCATTAGCCACAATAGCCTCGATAAATTCGGCCGCCTCCGGGCCGACCGTCTCCTCCAGTTGGGTCGAGATTTGCTCTTCGGCGGCCCGCTCGCCAAAGACGACCCCGGCCACCGAGATGGTGATAATCAGCAACGGGGCCAGGGCAAAGATGCTGTAGTAAGCCAACGCCGCCGCCAGCCGCGAGGCATTATCCGCCTGCCACGCCGCAAATGTCTCTTTGAGCAATTCCCACACGATTTTTAATTTGTCCATACTGCCTCCCTTGCTTGGTCGTCACCCGCATAATAAAGTCAGACATCTATTTGGGCAAGGGAAGCAATGCAAAATCGGCTTGCGAAACAGCCCTGATCCATCTATAATCCAGGCCAGACTTATTACCCATCTTTGATAATTCCAGATAGTCCGCTGAAAGGCAATGAAGCGATGGCGACCATAGTAGAAGGACTATCCAAGCAAATTGGCGGCCGGTGGCGCGATGCCGTCGGCTGGAGCATCCTGTTGCTCCTCCTGGTCGCCTGCCGGGCTGAACCGGCAGACGACTCCCCGCTGCTCGATGCCACGGTGACGTTTGCCCAGGAAGTCGTGGCCGAGCTGCCCACGCCGACCACCTATCGCATCGGCATCAACACCGAAGTGACCGGAACCGGGGCCCAGATCGGCGATTTGAGCCTGCGGGCGGCCCGGCTGGCCATCGAGGAGATCAACGACGGGGGGGGCATCAACGGCGTGCCCCTGGAGTTGGTGGTTCGGGATGCTCGCTCCAATCCGGCCACGGCCCTGGCCGAATATAAAGAGGCGGTGGCCGAGGATAACCTGGATGCCCTGTTGGGGCCGTTCAAATCGGCCTACGGGGTGCTGATCGTACCGGAACACGTCGGCGAACCGCTGCCGATGTTCATTGGGGCCACCAACGCCACCCTGACCCAGCGCGGCGACGAAAATCTGTTCCGCCTCCGGCCCAGCGACCGGCTGACCGCCCCGGCGATGCTGACTTTCACCCTGGAAGCGTTGAACGCCCGGCGCATCGGCCTCATCCACGATACCGACGCCTTTGGTCGGGGCGGGGCTGACCGCATCGAGGCCGACCTGGCCACCCAGGACCTCGCTCCGGCTGTCCGCTTTGGCTACGTGACCGGCACCACCGATTTTGACGGCATCGTGCAGCAGTTGGCCCAGGCTGAGGTCGAGGCCGTGCTGGTCTACGGCACCAACCAAACCGACGTGGGCCGCCTGCTGCGGGCCATCCGCTATTGGGATCTGGATGTGCCGATTGTCACCTCCCCGGTCGGCGCTTCGGTGGTCACGCGCAACGTGGCCGGGGAAGCTCAGGATGATATTTACGCCGTCCTGGATGCCAATTTAGCCGCCTGGCCCAAGGGCAGCCAATTTCAGCAGAAATTTCAAGAGCGCTTCGGGTTGCTGCCCGATACTTACATCACCTGGTATTACGACGCCATCCATCTGCTGGCCGACGTTTGGGCGGAGCAGCCGCAGGCCAGAGGCGAAACCTTGAGCCGCCTCATTCGGGAGAGCGCCTATGAAGGGGCGCAGGGTCTCTACTGTTTTGATGAGGATGGCGAAGGACTACATTCTGTGACCATCGCCCAAGTTATCGCCGGGGTACCCCGTCCGGTCAAAATCTACAGCGCCGCCGGGCTGCAAGATTACGCATCGGCCACGGTCTCGCTCCCCTGTCAGGAGCAGGTCTCGTGACAAGTCCGATGCGGCGGCTCAAGCGGCGCTTTGAACAACGCTCGTTGGCCACGCAGTTGGCCCTGTCGATGTTGCTGGTGGCGGCCCTGACGGTCGCCATCCAATTTTATGCCCTTAGCCGCCAGAACCGCACCGAAATCGAAAGCCTCCAGACCAACAACCTCATCAATGACGCCCAAAGCCTGGCCCAACAACTGGATGCGCTAATCCTGAACGAAATCAGCCGCGTTCGCAACCTGTCCCTGTCGCGGGCGGCCCAGGAATTTATCAGCGTCCGGCCCGACCAACGCTCGGCTCTCTTTACCCCCACCCTGGCCGATTTTACCAACTTCCTCGCCTCCAACCCCTTCTACCAGGCCGTGCTGTTGCTCGACCGGGAGGGGGAAGTTCTGATCTCAACCGAGGGCAGCTACGTCGGCCAAAATTTTGCCAACAACCCCTCCTTTCGACAGGCACTCGCCGGGCAGGCGGTCATGTCTCCCCCAACCATTTCCGAACGGAACCGGCAGGCGGTCATCTGGCTGGCCGCGCCGGTCTACACCGTCGATGCGGGGCAGTTGGGCGGCGGTCTCCTCGTGGCCCTGTCGCCGGAGGAGGTGTGGCAGAGCGTGGAAGCCTACCAGATTGGGCAGAACGGCTACGCCATTGTGGTGGATGCGTATGGCATCCGCCTGGCCCACGGGCGGGACCGGCGCTACATCTTCCGCAGCCTGGTTCCCCTGGCCCCCCAGACCTGGGCCGCCTTACAGGCGAATGGCCGCTTTGGGCCGCTGGATAAAATCGAAGACACCGGCAGCGAGGCGCTATGGGACTATTTGCAGGGTGAGGCCCGCCCGCCGCTGGTCATCCGGGAATTGGGCGGGGACAGCCGGCAGGTCTACTACAGCGCCGCGCCGTTGAGCCAACGGGATTGGACGGTGGTGGCCATGTTGCCCGAAAGTGAAATTTTGGCCCCCGCCGGACGGGTTACCCGGCGCGGTGTGTGGGCCACACTGGTCTTGATCCTCTGTCTGGGGCTGACCGTCATCTGGACGGCCAAACGGATCGTCCGGCCCGTGCCTCGTCTGGCCCAGGCCGCCCGTAAGATCGCTCAGGGAGATTTGGAGACGCCGGTCCGGGTGCAGGGCAACCGGGAGTTGGGGGAGTTGGCCGAAAATTTCGAGATTATGCGCTACAATCTGCAAAGCTCCCGTCAGCAGTTGACCGAGTGGGCGCGGGAGTTGGAGCATCGGGTGGCCCAACGCTCCCAAGAGGTCACGGCCCTATCGGGCGTGATCGCTTTTGCCAGCCGCTCCCAATCCCGGACGGAACTGCTCGACACGGCCCTGAACCTGGCGCTGGGGGTGATGGATGCGGAGATGGGCGGCATCTGGATCGTTGATAAGACGGACACGTTACATCTCCGGGCACAGCAGGGCTTTGATCGGGAGTTAGGCCGGGAATTGACCAGCTTTGCCACCGGCGAGGGCTTGCTAGGCCAGGTGCAGGCTACCGGCCAGCCCATCGCCATCCGTAACATCAGCGAAGCGCCACTGCTGGCCCGCGTCATCGTCAAAGCGCGGGCTTTGCACGCTTTTGCGGCGGTTCCCCTCCACATCCACGGGCGTAACCTGGGCGTGTTGGGCGTCTTCAGCCGCTCGGCCCAGCCTTTCAGCCCGGAGGCGTTGTCGCTGGCCGCCTCCATCGCCCAACAGATTGCCCTGACCCTGGACAATATGGCCCTCTTCGAGCAGGTGGAGGGGCAGGCCCGCAGCGTGGCCCGGCTGCACGAGCGGGAGCGCATCGCCGCCGAGATTCACGACAGCATGGCCCAGACCCACGGTTACGTCTATCTGCAAGTGGACAACCTGGCCGAGGAGGTCCAGTCGCTGCCGCGCACGGTCATCAA
>CAZWZZ010000499.1:0-5299 GCA_964638395.1 uncultured Caldilineaceae bacterium | reverse complement strand
CGTCGGCGCCATGAGCCCGCGCGCGCGCAGCGCTTTCGGCGCGCTTCTGGTCGGCGCAGCCCTCAGTGTCGCGGCGGCGGACCCGGCCGCCGCGCAATCCTATGCCGAGCCGGGGCGCGGGACAGCCTTGCGCGCGGACATCCACGATGCCCTCCGTCCGCTTGCGGAATGGCAACTCGGCGCGCCGGTCGAATTCGTCGTCGGCAGTCTCAGGGTGTCGGGCGACGTGGCTTTCGCCAGCGTGACGGCCCGGCGGCCCGGCGGCGTGGCGATCGATCTCGCCGACACGCCCCTGCTGCCAGCTTTATCGGAGCGGTAGCTGGCCATCATCGCGCACCGGCTCTCGCCACAGACGTATGAAGCCCACGAAGCCATCTATCGCAGCGGCGATGCCCCGACCGGCCTCTATTTAATCGAAAAAGGAACGGTGCGGCTCCTGGGCGATACCGACGATGATTACGCCGAACTCCTGCCCGGCGAGGTGTTTGGGGAGATGGCCGTCATCTCCGGCAAACCCCACGCCAAAACAGCCCAGGCCGCGTCCGATACCATCGTCTGGCAACTCAGCCCGGCTGACTTCGCCGATTTAGCCCAAAATTATCCCTCCATCAAAACCAGCCTCAGCCAAAACTTACGCTCCAGTCTGAGCGGCTCCGACCAGGCGTATGCCCTGACCGTCCTGCGACAGATTTCTCTCTTTGAAGATTTACCCGAAGAGGCCCTTGTTGACATCGTCCGGCTGTTGCTGTTGCGCCACGTCCCGGCGGGCGAATTGATTTTTAGCCAGGGCGACTCCGGCGATGCGCTGTATATCGTCGATGCGGGAGCCATCGAAGCTGTGGCCGACTCGCCCGGCAGACCCAACGAGTTGGTCAATCGTTTTGAAACCGGCGATTATTTCGGGGAAATCGCCCTCCTCACCGGCAAAACCCGCCCCTATACCGCCTACGCCGCCGCCGATGCCAATTTGTGGACGCTATACCGCACCGATTTCGACAATCTGCTGGTGCAATATCCCCAACTGAGCGCCGCCGTGGGCCGGGCCGTGCGGGAACGCCTCTCCTCGTCGCTACACGCGCAAGAGCCACATCTACAACGAATGGCCGAGTTGGGCGGGCTATCGAAGCCCCAACTGAAAGAGTTGGCCGGGTTGTTGCAACCCCGCCGTTATCAGGCCGGGAGCGTCGTCTATTACGAGGGACGGGTCGGCCTGGAACTGTACTTCATCGAAAGTGGCCAGGTCGAACGCTGGGCGAACGGGATGCAGGGGCCTGTCTTGATCGAAGCCCACGCGCCGGGGGATTTCTTTGGCGAAATTGCCCTCTCATCCGGCCAGGGCCATCTTACGACAGCCCACGTCCTGGTTGACTCAGAGATTTGGGTGTTGAGCAAGGCCGACTTCGACGAATTTCTCCGTCGTCATCCCGATTTCGCGGTGACATTCAACCGCTTGATAAGCGAACGGCAGATGGCCGTGATGAACCGGCTGCGGGGTATGCCCCAGCGAGCCATCCCCCCGACGACCGGCCCGGCTTCGTCACCATACGGGCCACCGCCCGGCTCAGGGCACCCCGGCCCGCCGATGCCGATGCCGCCGGTTCCGGTGCGTCCGGTTGGCCCCGGCCCCAATCCCCAGGCAGTTCAACCGGTTCCGCCCACGGGCCAGCCTGCCGCTTTCCACGGGCAGCATACCCACGGGATGCCCCGCCTGAAACGGGTCGGCTCATTTTCGGATAACGTCATGCCGGTTCCGCCCGGTGAGGATGCGTCGGTCTATTCCCGCCATACGCAAGCCTTTTCACCGGTGCGCCCCCCGGAGACGGCCAGTTCCAAAGAAACACCCTCTGCCAAACGTAAAAACGACCACCGTCCCCGGCGCAAATCGGGCGTGCAGGGCGTGGTTCCCCCCCCGCCGCCTGGCGACTCGCCGGAACCGAAGCCGCCCCCCGGCGGCCGGTCTAAATCAAAAGCGGTTAAACCGACCAGAGCGGATCGACAAAAGACGAAGCGCCGCTCCCGGTCAGCGCCGCCGGTGCAAGGGCCACCAGCACCGCCCTCTAAAAGGGCAAGTGGTGGTTCGCCTGAGTCGAAAGCGTTGGCCCCGGCCAAACCGGAGCGCCGTCGCCGGTCACGCACCGCTTCGAAGACGAACCAGCCGAACCAAGCCCTGCAACCGGTGGTGACCACCTCCAACCGTCGCCTCCAGCGGCACAACAGCAGCGTCTCCGTCTGGTTTGCCAAACGGAGTATGAGCGCCAAAGTGGGCATCAGTTTCTTTTTGATTTTGATGATCTGGCTGTGTGGCATCGCCGCGCCCTCATTTATCATCAACTCTCTGGCGGCCACTTTCGAGGATGGCGGGGCGTTGCCCGGTGATAATCGCAGTATTCTCAACCAGGTTCGAGAGGATGGGCCGTCGGGGGCCGTGGCCGCGCTGCCTTTTGTGGAAACGGCCACGCCGACCCCTTCCAGCACCCCGACCACCACCCCGACCCCAACCCCGTCCGCCACGCCGACGGAAACCCCGATTCCGACCTTAACCCATACTGCCACCAGCACGCCGACCCCGACCAATACGCCGACGCTCGTTTTCACGCCCACCCCGACGGATACGCCGACGCGGGCGGCCCCGCGAGCCACTCTACCCCCGACCGATACCCCCACCCCGGAAGCGACGCCGACGCCGGATGTCGATTTCCGGCTGAAAGGGGTGCGCCAATTAACCCCCTGTGAGAACCGGGGGAAGCACCACATCTTTGTCAAGGTGCAAGACCCCAACGGACAGGGCATTAACGGCGTCCCGGTCAAAATTCAATGGGCCCCGGTCGAGGATGGCTTCATCGTGGCCAAGACGGAGTCGAAAACGAACTTAGGCGGTCAAATCGAGCCGGGGCGTCTCGACTTTGCCATGTTCAAAGGAACCTATCAGGTTGAAGTGCAGGGCGGCACCAGCGAAGTGGCCACCGGTATCACCCCCGACTACGGCGTGAACGAACCCTGCGGCGAGGATGCCACGGCTAACTCTCTGTTCCACATCTCGTTCGAGGTTATTTTCGAGCGAACGTTTTAGTAACTTGGCTCTATACCCCGCATCAACAAAAAAGCCCGAAGCAGTCGACCTGATTGCTTCGGGCTTAATGCTTATCGAATTATCGAATGTGGGAAGTAATATGTTTATGAAGTCGAGAAAAATATACTGATTCGTGCTGAGTCAACACAAAAAGTGTGTTATAATGGAGAACGCCAATCAATGTATTGGATTGTTGCCAAAATTTGGTCAGGTTAAGTTTGCTAAGATGAAAAATTGTTCGGTGGTGGACATATTTTGTGGAGCAGGTGGATTGACTCACGGCTTTGTTCTGGAAGGATTTCAGGTAACAGCCGGAGTCGATGCCGACCCAGCCTGCCAGTATGCCTTCGAAGCGAACAACGAGGGAGCAATCTTTATCCAGAAGCAAATCGAGGAAGTGACTGCTGAAGAAATTTTGGCTCTGTATCCAGAAGGACACGCCAAGATTCTAGTAGGGTGTGCGCCGTGTCAGCCATACTCCAATTACACAAAGAAGCAGCGGGAGCAGACGACCAAATGGCGATTGCTGCCGAAGTTTGCCAATTTGATTTGCGAAGTGGAACCTGACATCATCTCTATGGAAAATGTTCCTGATCTGATAAACTTCAAGAAAGGAAAAATTTTTCAAAATTTTGTCTCTCAACTCGAAGCAAAGGGATACTCCACCAGCTACAAGAAAGATATATACTGTCCAGATTATGGTATTCCCCAGCACCGCACTCGACTGGTTTTCTTTGCCTCCAAATTCGGTAAGTTAGAGATTTTACCTGAAACTCATACCCCAGACACCTACAAAACGGTTCAAGCGACGATTGGTCACCTCGAAGCTCTTGAGGCCGGACAGACGAGTGCGAACGATCCCCTCCACAAAGTCAGTGAGTTATCGGATTTGAACTTGCGCCGCATCCGCGCTTCCGAGCCAGGCGGAACCTGGCGAGATTGGTCTCCAGAACTGGTAGCGGCCTGTCACAAAAAAAATAGCGGCAGAGGCTACGCCAGCGTTTACGGACGAATGAGGTGGGACGAACCCTCTCCGACCATCACCACGCAATTCTATGGCTTTGGCAACGGACGCTTTGGACATCCCGAACAAGATCGGGCCATTTCCCTGCGTGAGGGCGCGCTACTCCAAACTTTCCCCGCCGATTATCAATTTATCGCTCCCGAAACCCCTTACTATATCAAGACGATTGGCCGGCTCATCGGCAATGCCGTTCCGGTCGATCTGGGCAGAGTTATCGCCAAGAGCATCAAGCATCATTTAGCCACACATTTGAACTGAACTGGAGTATTTCCAGCTATGCCCTATCTGAATTTCACCATTGACTCCGCATTGCTGCGAGAACTTGGCGAGCGCCTGGTTGGTAAACCTCACATAGCCCTGGCCGAACTCGTGAAGAATGGTTACGATGCAGACGCACGGACAGTTACCATTCGCTTCTTTCCCGATCAAGATCGAGTCGAGGTACAAGATGATGGGCATGGGATGAATTTCAAGGAATTTCGTGATTTTTGGATGCGAATCGGGACGACACATAAGGACAAAAAACGTGTTTCTCGTGATTTCAAACGACCGATGACCGGTTCGAAGGGTGTGGGGCGGCTATCGGTTCAGTTTCTGGCCAGTGAATTACGTCTCCAGACTATACCAAAAGGCAAAAATGGGGAGTGGTTAGAGGCGTCTGTCGATTGGTCGGAAGCCGTCAAAGCTGGAGACCTGACCAATGCACAGGTACAATATACACATCACAACTCATCCCCGCCTTCCGAACAGGGAACACTTCTCATTTTGGGTGGATTGAAACAACGATGGACACCCGAAGCTATTCAAGGTTTGGCTCGTGAGTTGTGGTGGCTACAACCTCCATTTCGCTTGATTTCAGAACCCAAAGAAACAGATACCAGCTTTCACATCGAGTTTGAATCCAGTGAGCGCGAATTTGAAGAAATATTCGACAGGCAGATGCGTGCTATTCTGAACATCTGGACGGCCCGCATAGTCGGTAAGAATAAGAATGGCCATATCAACCTGGCTGTACAGTTCGAAGGCGAGTCCCCGCAAAGTTATGAATATTACATCAAAGATTTGCCGCACAACGATGGAAAATATAATCCCAAATACAATCTTCACGACGGCGAGTTCGAAATCAGAGTTTTCAAATTGTCACATCGCCAACCTCACGGGATCAAAGTAGACGAGGCAAGACGATACTTCGCACAACATGGTGG
>CAZWZZ010000498.1:0-5306 GCA_964638395.1 uncultured Caldilineaceae bacterium | reverse complement strand
TCTTTCTCACTCAGGCCCCGGTGAACCGTCAAGACCTCGGTCATCTGGTCCCCCAGGCGCATGGAGGGGTTGAGAGCCTGCATCGGGTCCTGGTAGACCATCGCAATCTGGTCCCCCCGCAGGCGGCGCAGCTCCTCACCCTTTCGGCCGACCAACTCCTGACCGAGGAATCTGATGCTGCCCCGTTTGACGTACCCGTTGGCCCCTAAAAAGTTGAGGATGGCCCAGGTGACGGTACTTTTGCCACAGCCCGACTCGCCGACGATGCCGTGGGCTTCGCCCCGACCGATTTCAAACGAGACATCCTGAACGGCTTCGATTTCACCGCCCCGTACTTTGTAGGCCACGGCCAAATCCTTGACTTCGAGAACGGGGCCGGCGTGACCGGTTTTTCCATTAGTGCTTGCGTTTGCCATATCTTCTCCTCTATTTCTGATACCGGGTTAACTCTTCGCGCAATCCATCGGCAAAAAGGTTCAGGCCAATCACCAATGAAGCGATGGCCACGGCGGGCCAGACAACGGCCCATTGGTTGACGAAGATGTTGCTGCGGGCCTCATTGACCATATTTCCCCAGTCCGGGTCGGGTGGGGGTAGCCCCAGGCCCAAAAAGCCGAGGGTTCCAATAGCGAAAATTGCGTAGCCAACGCGCAGCATAGAATCGACCAGCAGCGGCCCCCGGGCGTTGGGCAAAATTTCGACAAACATGATATACCAGACGCTCTCGCCCCGAGTTTCGGCGGCCCGGATGTAATCTCGTGTTCTGATGTCGAGGGCCAAACTCCGCACCAGGCGGGCCACTCCGGGCGCGCCGGTCACGGTAATGGCCAGGATAACGACCAAATCCCCCTGCCCCAACGCGGCAATCACCACCAGATAGAGAACGATGACCGGAAAAGCGATGAGGGCATCCAGAACTTGCATGATGACCTGATCCCACCACCCGCCTCGATAGCCGGCATTGAGACCGAGAACCGAGCCGACCAGCACGGAGCCGATGACGCCCCAAATGGCGACGCCAATGGGTAGCGACCAGCCGCCGAGTACGCCCCACTCATTGGGCAAGCGGGTTTTGAGCAGGATGACCTGCGTGCCCTGCATTAAGCGGGACAGAATATCCCGCCCCAGATGATCGGTCCCCAGCCAATTTTCGGCGTTGGGGGGCAGGTTTTGGACGAATAGGGAGGAGTTGGGGGGATAGGGGGTCCAAAATAGGGAAATGAGCGCCAAAATAACCCAAAACAGGACGACGGCTAGACCGACCGTGGCTACTCTGGAGTCGAAGACAATCGAAATAGTTTTCCACATTTTCTGCCAGCGCGACGGGCCTTTGGCCACGGTAGCGCCGGGAGCGGTTTGTTGAGCAACAGTCATAGATTTACCTCCCGATTAAGAGTATCGTATCCGTGGATTGAGGAACGTATAGGCCAAATCGCCGATAATCCGGGTGAGAACGGCAATGAACACCGTCACCATCGCCGCCGCTTCAATGGCGTTGAAATCGCCAAAGATGGCCGCGCTAAAGATGTAACTACCCAGACCGGGGTAGCCAAAAATAGCCTCGACGACCACCACGCCCCCAATCAACCAGTTGACGTGGAGCATAATGATGGTGATCGGCGCCATCAGCGCATTGCGGATGGCGTGCCGGATCACCACCCGGCGGTAAGGCATTCCTTTGAGAATGGCCGTGCGGATGTAGGGCGACTCCATCACTTCGACCATGCTGGCCCGGGTCATCCGAATGATGTACCCCAATTCAACCGCCGTCAGGGTGAGAACCGGCAAAGCCAGCAAGGCTGGATCCTCAAAGATAGCATCGGCGCTGGTGAAGATGGCCACAGCGGGTAACACCTTCAGCCATATCCCAAAAATCAGGATCAGAAAGATGCCGGTCACAAATTCGGGGGTGGCCGTCGCCGCCAGGCTAGTGATCGAAATAAAACGATCAACAAACCTCCCTTCGTTAATCCCGGCAATAATGCCGAAAAGAAGCGCCAGCGGCATCACGATGATAAAGGCCGTGCCGGCCAAGATGAGCGTGTTCCGTATTCTGGGAATGAGCGTGACTGAAACCGGGCGGCCATACTGGAGCGAAATACCGGCATCCCCCCGGATCAAACCCTTCCGTAAGGGAATGTACTGTTGGGGGCCGTCCCCCTCTTTGCGGAACCCGGCTTTCGTTCGCACCCAAACTTCTGCCCCGGCCCCACGAACCCATTTAACGGCGCTATTGTTCGTGTTGATGCCCCAAAACGACTCACGACCTTGCTCATCCGTTCCCCAAGCCCCGCTAACCAGATGCTCCGACGCCGACCCATCCTCTTGCCGCTTCAAAGCGATCAGGCGTCCTTCTTCTAGCTTCCAGCGGGTTAGCTCGCCATCGACATCGGCCCACCACTCATTTTCACCAGTCTGCTCATTGCGGACGGTCACTAAATCGTGGCCGACTTGCCGTTCAGCCCGCCACTCATTGCCAATGAGCCAATCGAGATAGCGCCGCCAAACCGGAGCATCCAGGCCCAACTGGGCGCGGTACGAAGCTCGCTGTTCCTGGGTGGACTCGATGCCTAAAATCTTAACGGTGATGTCCCCGCTACCAACCTCAATCAGGAAATAGAGGGCAACCGAAACCAGGAGCATGGTGATAACTGTTGAAATGAGACTCCGCATAATAAATCGAGCCATAAACCTAATCCTCCAATCATCAAACTGCGAGGATCACTTTGCGTGTATCTACACCCCATCGTGTAGATGCATGCGAAATCATCCTCTATCATTAACGATATAAAGTACCGGTTTGCGAATATTCAACAAACCGGTACTTTAGTTTCAAACCTTAAGCATCTTTCCAAACATCATACAACAGGTCGTAGGCGGTGGGGTGGGCTTTGATGTTCTTGAACTCTGTGCCGGCGACGGTCCAAACGTTCTTCCAGAAGCTATTGCCGATGGGGCCGCGTTCCTGCATAATCGTTTCGATGTCACACATAATGGCCCGGCGTGCTTCAACATCGAGCGTCGCCTGGGCTTCGCGGAGCTTCTCTTCAAACTCTTCGTCGGTCCAGCGGGTTTCGTTCCAGTTGCCGATGGCTTCCTCAGTATAGGCCAAAGGTAGAACCATCGTACCCAGCGGACGGTGGGTCCAGGAGGTGATGCCCAGATCAACCTCGGTCCAGCGGTCCCAGTAGCCGCCCGGCTCGGTAATGTCCAGGGTGATGTCGATCCCGACTTCGGCCGCCGTTTCTCTGAGGGCCTGGGCCAGTTCCGGTTCGTTCTGGTCATTCTTGGTGGCCAGGGTGACTTGCAAACCATCCGGGTAGCCGGCTTCGGCCAAGAGCGCTCTGGCTGCTTCGGGGTCAAATTCGGGGATGTCCTGCTCACAGTAGGCCGGATGCACCGGAGCAACGTGGGCGTCGATGGACAGTTCGCCTTCACCAAAGTAGGCCAACTGTAAGTTTTTGGCCCGATCCTGGCACATTTTGAGAGCCTGGCGGACCTTGACATCATTCCACGGCTCCAGATCGACACGCATTCGCAATACAAGCGCCTGGGCCGTGCCAACGCCGAGAATGTTCACGCTAGGTAGCTCTTTCAGGGCCAGAAAATCGCTGGGACGGGGATCATACAGGGAGTCAATCTGACCAGACTGTAAGGCGGCCACACCGGCATCCTTATCCGTGGAGACGTAAACCACCTCATCCAGATACGGCAGCCGGTTGTTATCATCCTCATTGAAGGACCATTGCCCACTGGCATCTCTCATACCCCAGTAATCTTCGCGCCGCTTGAAAACGGCCCGTTCACCTTCCGCATACTCTTCCAGCGTAAAGGCCCCGGTGCCAATCGGCTGTTTGATAATGTCCCCTTCAAAATTGCGATGAAGGATGATAGCCGGATAATGGAACAGGTTCTCCGGTATGGCGATATCCGGAGCTTGTAGATTCAGACGAATGTGGTAATCATCCACCTTTTCAACATCTTGCATACCACCCAGGGCAGAGAGCAACCCCAGCATCGAAGAACCAACATCTGGATTTAACCATTCACCGATGGTAAAAATCACGTCATCGGCTGTCAACTCATCGCCGTTGTTAAAGAGAACGCCCTGTCGCAGGTACAGATCCCATGTCGTGACATCTTCACTGGCTTCCCAACTATCAAGTAAGTAGGGACGAGTAATATTGTCCGGGCCGGTTTCGGTCAAATATTCACCGAGTTGGCGAACGATGTTGGCCCCTTCGACCCAGGATAAACGGGCCGGGTGGTCGAGCAACTGTAATTGCATCGACTTGGTATAAGTTCCACCTCGTTTGATCTCGCCACTGGTAGCGGCTGCCTCTTCGCTCGATCCTTCGGCGGGGGCTTCCCCTTCCGCAGCCGGGGCTTCTTCGGCACCCCCGGCTGACCCTTGGGGTTGAGCGCCACAGGCAGAAGCGACCATCGCCGCCCCGGCGGACATGCCCAGCAACGTGGCCATTCGCATAAACTCGCGCCGAGAGACGCGACCTTGCTTCAACTGGTCATACATTTCCGGAATATAAGGGTGAATTTTCTCCATCTGTTTTTGGGAGACTGTCGGCTTTTTCAATTGTTTCCTCCTTTTTGATAAGCCTTACTTGAGATGTAAAAATACTGCAAACAACTGTTAAATTTTCAGATGAAATTCAACGATTGTTGGATCAACAACTGGCTTGGGACGAACGCATCACCTCCTTCGGGTGGGCAGAACGTTAGTCCGCTCTCTCCTATAAAAGATAACGCAGAGAACCGGTCTTGGGGGTTGTGTATGTAGGTGATAGATTTAGAAAACTTGGCTAATTTAGAGGGCTACAACTTATTTCAGCCCTGTCCACGTCTGGTTGATGCTGGAGGTTGTATCGTCACCAAAACGAAACACTTCCGTCAGATGAACGTAGTTGGTGTATTTGGGATTTTCGTGAAAGAGGTTGCCCGTATCGTGTCATTCTAATCATAGAAACCATGCTACGGGAATCATTGAACTAACTCGGCTAGGTTACAATCAAAGTGAGTGGAAAAAACATAAGGACTTACGTCTTGTTATATCAGCTTGGCTTTATTTGGACGTCAACGGCGTCAATGAAGCTGCTTTTTCCAAGTCGGGCTTGATAATACCACAAGTTGATATTTATGCAAAATGGGGGGAGACGTTACGCTTTCATAAAACATAAGGGGGCTTTTGGAACTCGTAGGGTTGACATCTTCATAAAACGCAAAAGGTAAAACGTAAAAAGTAGGAGTTACGCAGTTGAGCGACAAACGCATCCTGAGTAGGCGGTAGCCGT
>CAZWZZ010000497.1:0-5319 GCA_964638395.1 uncultured Caldilineaceae bacterium | reverse complement strand
CCTCGATACGCGCTCCACGCCGTTCCGCGCTACTCGGGATGCTATATCGCTTAACCTAATGACATTGGGCTCACTCCCCCCGGAGCCAGCGGTCTACGAGTAGCTCGATCTCTATGTCCGCCACCCGGTCGATGACGGCCAACAAATCCTCCGGTCGGGCAATTTGGTATTTGTATTCGGTATAATAGGTCTGCATAATCTCGAAATAAACCTCATCGCCCACCTCCCGGCGGAGCGCATCAAAAAAGAGAGGGCCTTTGCCGTAAACGAACAGGCCATACTCCTCCGCCGAAAAATCGGCCACGGGGCCGATCACCGGGCGATCCGTTCCCCGTTCCTGGGCAGATTCATAGGGGGCTACGAAGAAGCCATCAATGATACGCTCGGCGGTTTCTTCTCCTTCAATCTCTTCCCAATAGAGAACCGTGCTGTAATTCGTCAACGACTCATCCAGCCACGGTTCATCGACCTGGTCATTGCCGACCAGCCCATACCACCATTGGTGGGCCACCTCGTGACCGGTGGCGTGTTGAAAAAAGCCGCCCGGCTGATTGTAGATACTTTGGGTGACGACGATGATGCCCGGATATTCAACCCCACCGGCCCTGGTTGGTGTAGCCACGACATCCAGCTCGGCGTAGGGGTACTGTCCAAATCGTTCATTGAATACCCCCAGCGCATCCGCCGCGTAGCGCAGGGCCAACATACCGCCCGCTTCCAGATCAGGCGGATAGTAGCTGTTGACCAGGGTTCCATCCACCATCTCGCTGACGCTCTGGTAGTCATTTCGCATAGCCAAATAGAAATCCCGCATCGGGCCGGAGACGATAGACAGGGTTTTGGTGCCGTCATCATTGTCTGTGGTTTCAAGCGTGCTGCCGGAGGCGGCCACAACCAGCGAGTCAGGGACGGTTAGCTCGACCTGGTATAATGAAATGTCGAGATAGGTGGCATCGCCGTAGGGGGGCGGAATTTCGATGTTCCAGCCTTCATCGTCGTAGACAGCGATGGCTGGATAGAGTCCGGCCAGGGCCAGCGTGCCGTCGGTGTAAGAAAAAACGTTGTATCCTTCTCTGGGTTGGCGGGGGATGGTGGTTTGATAAGTCAGGGTCAGGGCGAGACTGTCGTTCGGTTGGAGGGGCGTGGCCAACGGCACGCGCAGAGCCGTATTTTCCGAGGCCAGCGTCGGCTCAACCGGTACATCATCGACCTGCATCATTTGGACGGTCATCTCGCCACCGTAGCTGGGCAGGTTGGGGTAGAGCCGGAAGTAAATTTCTGAGAGGGGTTCCTGTTCGGTGTTCGTGTAGCGAATATTTACGATGCCACTTAAAACGGGGACTTGACCGCTGTCATCATCAGGCATATCCAGGCTGATTTTCAGATGATACCGGCTGGCCCCGGTTTGGGCTACCAGTTCTACATCATCAGCAAATTGGGGCAGCATCGCCCGGCGCTGAATGGGGAGGTCATGGTGGAAGAGGGTTGTAGGGGGCGGGGTTTCCACCACGGTCGGTGAGGGGGGCGGGTCGGTGGGTGTGGTGGTTGGCGGAATGGGGGACGCCGTTGAGGCTGGCGTAGCGAACGCGGCTGTTTCAGCGGGCGGCACAGCATTGCTCTCCCCCGGCCCCGTGCCAGTTAGGGGGCTACAAGCGGCCAAAGTGAGGATAGATAGGCATATAAGCAGATTGTTTGGGACAGTGAGAGTCATAGAGCCTGATGAGAGTGAATAATTGCAAAAATTCAAGAATGATATTAAAGTATAGCACGATGGCAAACCTTGAACAAAGGTTACACATTTTCCATTCGGTTCCGATAAGTCACAACGTTCATAGTAATTGAGGGTCTGGTTAGTAAAATATGTTACTAAACTGGACAATAGTTGGATGCAATATAGATTTTACTTCATCGCTGTATTGTGAACTTTTTGACAAGCGGTTTTGTTTGTGATAAACTGAACGACCGAATGACCTGCCCACGTTTTTGCCCCGAACTGCTATTGGTTGAATGAACACTAAGGAGGAATAGCAGTGCCAATTGATTATCTACCAATTTTAATATTCTTTATTGTAGCCTCGGTAATGGCCACCATTTCGATTACGTTGCCCCATTTTTTGGGGCCGTACAGGCCAAACCGGGCCAAATCGGAAGTGGTCGAGTCGGGCAAGCTGAACTACGGCAGCGCCCGGCGCAAAGTGCCGGTTCAATATTACATGGTGGCCATGCTGTTCATCGTCTTCGATATTGAGGTGCTGTTTTTCTATCCCTGGGCGGTGCTGTTTTGGGATTTGAAATGGTACGGTTTACTACAAATCGGTATTTTCGCCTTCCTATTGATTGAAAGCTATATCTACGTTTGGAAGAAAGGAGCCTTAGAATGGGAGTAGCCGTTGGCGGTATCCCCACCCGCGAAGAACTCGAAACGGCCCAAGCGCCGGGTAAAACGGGCGCGATGGGCATGGCTTTGGGTAAATTAGAAGAAGTGGTCAACTGGGGCCGGGCCAACTCCGTCTGGCCGTTGACCTTCGGTCTGGCTTGCTGCGCTATCGAGCAGATCAGCACCGGCATGTCCCGCTTCGACATCGCCCGCTTTGGATCAGAAGTTTTCCGCGCCTCACCCCGTCAAGCCGACCTGATTATCGTCTCCGGGCGCGTTTCCAATAAAATGGCCCCTGTCATCAAGCGCGTTTACGACCAGATGTCCGATCCCAAGTGGGTCATTGCGATGGGGGATTGCGCCTCCTGTGGCGGTCCCTTCAATAATTACGCCATCATTCAGGGCGTGGACAAAATTCTGCCGGTCGATGTCTACGTTCCCGGCTGCCCGCCCCGCCCCGAAGCCTTGCTTTACGCGCTGACGATGTTGCAAGAGAAGATCAAAAAAGAGACGAAGTTAGGCAATTAAGCAATGACCAATCCTGTTGTAGAGACGGTAAAAGAACGATTTCCGACGGCGGTTCAAGACGAAAAAGAGTTTCGGGGCGAAACATCGCTTACCATCGACTCAGAGCAGTTCCACGATGTGGCCCTGTTTCTGCGGGATGATGACCGCCTGAAATTTGATCTGTTGGTCGATGTGTACGGCACGGATCGCTCGAAGTTGGGGCAAACGCCCCGGCTGGCGGCCAATTACGAACTCTATTCCATCCCCAAGCAAAACTTCCTACGTCTCATCGTCGCCGCACCCGATCCCCCGGCGAATGGCAAAAACGGCCACGGTGTTGATGGCACGGGCGATAACCCCCTGCCCACGCTGCCTTCCGTGACCGATGTCTGGCCAACGGCCAACTGGCTGGAGCGGGAAACTTATGACCTGATGGGCATTAAATTTGAAGGGCATCCCTGGCTACAGCGGATTATGATGCCCGATAACTGGGTCGGTCACCCGTTGCGGAAAGATTATCCCCTCGGCGGTGAGCCGGTCTACTTCGCCCACGACCGGGACAATCCCCGCTTCGCCCATCTCGGCAAGCAGATTATGGTCGGCCCCTCTTTCCTGACCGAACTGCCGGAGGATATGGACACCGACGACAATATGGTTGTCAACATGGGGCCGCACCATCCGGCCACGCACGGGGTGTTGCGGCTGGCGGTTGAGTTGGATGGTGAGACAGTGCGCCGCGTCAGCCCCGAATTGGGCTATCTCCACTCCGGCTTTGAAAAAACGGGCGAAAACAAGCGGTATGAAAAATTCATCCCCTACTGTGACCGCATGGATTATGCCGCGCCGATGAACAATAACCTGGCCTACGTGATGACGGTCGAGCGGTTGATGGATGTGGAAATTCCGCTCTACGCCCAATATGCGCGGGTCATCCTGTGTGAGCTACAGCGGATTGCCAGCCATATGATTTGGCTGGGGACACACGCGATGGATGTCAGCGGTACGCCCCACGCTATGGCCATGTACTGCTTCAAGATGCGGGAACACGTTCTCGATATTTTCGAGATGGTCTGCGGCGCACGGATGACGACCAGCTACTTCAGCGTCGGTGGGTTGCGCTGGCGTTTGCCTGGCGCGTTTGAGGCAGCGGTCAAATCTTTCTTAAGCAATTTCAAAGAAGCCCTCGAAGATTTCGAGAATATGCTGACCGATCACCCCATTTGGATCAGCCGGATCAAAGGCATTGGCTACTTACCGGCTGATGAGGCCATTGGCCTGGGCATCACCGGGCCTCTGTTGCGAGCCGCCGGCGTGCCCCTCGATTTGCGGAAAATCCGGCCCTACTCCAGCTACGACCATTTTGATTTCGAGGTGCCGACCGCGACTGAGGCCGACTGTTACGCTCGTTATGAGGTTCGCATCAAAGAGTTGCGGCAAAGTATGCGTATCGTCGAACAGGTCCTCGATAAAATCGAACCCGGCCCCTATCGCACCGCCGACCGCAAAGTGGCCCTGCCCCCCCGTGAAGAAATCACCACCAGCATGGAGTCCCTCATTCATCACTTCAAGCTGGTCACCGAGGGGTATCGTCCGCCGGAGGGTCAGGTTTATGGCATCTCGGAAAATCCCAAAGGCTGGCTCGGTTTTGGTCTGATTAGCGACGGCACGGCGGTTCCGCACCGGCTGCGGGTACGCGGTCCCTCCTTCGTCAACTTGCAAGCCACCGACACGATGGCCAGAGATGGCTTCATTTCCGATTTGATTGCCATCATCGGCTCCATCGACATCGTTTTGGGCGAGGTTGATCGGTAATCCAAAATTGTATTTATTCAGCAGTCACTTTTGCAACCGAAAAATTCATAGCGGGAATGAGGAGATTGGGGGATTTTACTAAAAATTTATCACCTAATCCCCAAATCCCCGCGAAAAAATCGGCGTTTTGGATGATTGCCGATATAGTTACGCAAAATCTCAAATTCGGAAACCAACTATGTGGTCTGACAAAGAACAGCAAGAACTGGACAAAATTTTAGAAAAATATCCGCCTGACCGGAAGCTGTCGGCGGTCTTGCCCGCACTCTACCTGGCCCAGCGGGAGAAGAATTGGCTGGATGATGATGACATCAAAGCCGTGGCCGAGGCGCTGGACATCAGCGTGACCCACGTTCACTCCATCATCGGTTTCTACACCCTCTTCCGCAAACATCCGACCGGCAAATATATGGTCGAAGTTTGCACCGATTTACCCTGTGCCCTGCGCGGGGCCGATGATTTCTACAAGCGGCTGTGTGAGCGGATGGGTCTGGACAGCCACGGCGGCACCACGGATGACGGTCTCTTCACCTTTGAAGAGGTGATGTGCATCGCCGCCTGCGACAAAGCCCCCTGTTTGCAGATCAATCTGGAGTATTACGAGAATCTGACCGACGAGCAGA
>CAZWZZ010000496.1:0-5336 GCA_964638395.1 uncultured Caldilineaceae bacterium | reverse complement strand
TCTCGAAATATTCGGTGAACTCGGCCCAATGGCGGCTCAGGAGCGATTTCTTCTCCTCGAACAGGGTTTCATCCCGGCCCCGCCGAAAACGCCACAACGCTCTCAAAAACGAGCGGCCCAGGTGCCGGGTATTTTCGACCAATTCCCAGGCCAGATGGCGGAGCGGGCTACGGTGGATGTCTCTCAAGACGCGCTCCATCGCTCGCCGGGCGGCGGCGGTTGTCGCCTCACTCTCCAGATGGCCTTCCAGGAGCATATAGTCGATCAGAAAGGCCTGGTGCCAATAGAAGCTGACCTGATCGACCGCCTCTTTGACGGTCAGAAAATAGAGGATTTTGCGCGAAATCTTTTTGAGCAGCCAGTAAAGCCCCTGAAAAGGGAGCAGGAGGCAGCTTTTTAGCCAATTTGTCTCTCCCCGGTTCAAGGTTTTGATAATCTGGGGAGCCAACGACTGCCGCCGCCGGCCAGCGATGCTGCCCGGCATCCGTCGCCGGAAGAATTGCTCGAAGAGCCAATCCACGCCGGGCACGGGGATGAGGGCCGACAGCCCCGCCGCCGTCGCGTCGGCGTAAATGGCCCAGTGAAAGGTGGTTTCGGGTTTTGTCATTTTTTCCAATGCTTGAGAAAATGATGCTGGCGGGCTTGATGATCGTTACTATAAGATCTGAAATTGCTCATTGATCGCCTCCGAAAAGGGGTGCTGCTGATTTGAACCCTGGACGTTCAACCCCACTATTGAAATATTCTCTTAAATGATAGGCCGGTTGCCATTGTTTGAGGGAGGCGCAGGCTGATGATCCGCCTCTTGCGGGTCCAGGCCGAGTAACTCAAGCACGACTCGGCCCATAATCTCCTCTTCCTCGATCAACCTTTGGGCGATGCGGTCTAAGCCCTGCCGGTGCGTCTGGAGGGTGTCGGTGGCCCGCTGGAAGGCTTCATCCAGAATAGCTTTAACCTCCTCATCAATTTCACGGGCGGTGGTTTCGCTATAGTTGCGTCGTTGGGCAATTTCCTCGCCCAAAAAGACCTGCTCCCGCTCCTCGCCCCAGGCGACTCGGCCCAGGCGTTCACTCATTCCCCAGGCTAACACCATTTTGCGGGCCAGTTGGGTGGCCTGTTTGAGATCATTCTCCGCGCCGCTGGTAGCCGTTTCCAGAACCAGATTTTCGGCGGCTCGACCCCCCATCATCACTGCCAGACGATCTACCAGATAGGTTCGGGGATAGACATATTTTTCCTGTTCCGGTAATTGCTGGGTGACGCCCATCGCCCGCCCACGAGGAATGATGGTCACTTTGTGAACCGGGTCGGCGTCGGGCAAGACGGCGGCAATCACGGCGTGTCCGGCTTCGTGATAGGCAATCAATTCTCGATCCGTATCGGTCAACACCATCCCTTCCCGTTCCAGGCCCATCAAGATTTTGTCGCGGGCTGCCTCGATGTCTTCCAACTCGATGATATTTTTATTTTTGCGGGCCGCCAGCAAAGCCGCCTCGTTGAGCATATTCTTCAAATCGGCCCCACTAAAGCCAGGTGTACCCTGGGCAATCTTTTTCAGATCGATGTTAGCCAGTGGTTTGTTGCGGGCGTGAATGGCCAAAATCTTTTCCCGGCTCTGTATGGTCGGTAGATCGACGGTGATGCGCCGGTCGAAGCGACCGGGGCGGAGCAGGGCCGGGTCGAGGATGTCGGGCCGGTTGGTAGCGGCGATGACGATCACATTTTCGTTCGGATCAAACCCGTCCAGTTCGGACAAAAGCTGATTGAGGGTCTGCTCCCGTTCGTCGTGACCACCCCCCAGACCTGCCCCCCGCCGCCGGCCAATTGAATCCATCTCGTCGATGAAGATGATACAGGGGGCTGCTTTCTTGGCCTCTTCAAACATATTGCGGACCCGCGAGGCCCCAACGCCGACGAACATCTCCATAAAATCGGAGCCACTGATGTTAAAGAAGGGGACATCAGCTTCGCCGGCGACAGCCCGGGCTAACAGCGTCTTGCCCGTTCCGGGCGGCCCGACCAGCAGAATCCCCCGTGGCGTTTCGCCGCCGAGCCGTTGGAACCGCTCCGGATGTTTCAGAAACTCGATAATCTCCTCTAATTCTGTTTTTGCACCCCGCGCTCCGGCAATGTCGTCAAAGGTAGTCCGCTCCTCCTCCGCCTCCGGCTCGTAGCGACGGGCTTTGCTCTGGCCCACAGAGAGCATATTTTGGCCCTGTCGGCGCATCTGCATAAAAATAAAATAGCCGATGCCGATAATCAAAAAGAAGGGCAGCAGGTTTACCAGGACAACCCACCAGGAGGAATCGGCGACCGGCTCGGTTTGAACCGCCACCTCCTCCGCTTCCAGCAGAGAGAGCAGTTCTTCGTCGCCAAAGGAGGGCAGATAGGTGATAAACTCGGTGGGGCCGGCGGCCCCATCCTCCCCCTCACCGGTGGCCTCGTCCGTATCGAGCGGTTCCTTGAATTGGCCTTCGATTTGATCGCCGGTAATCGTCACCTGTTCGACGTTGCCGGCTTTCACCTGTTCCCGAAAAGTGCTGTAGTTGACCTCCGTGCTGCTGAGGCTCCCGGAGAAGCTGCCCCAAAACCAGGGGATAATCGCCAGCAAAAGAATGAGCCACAGAAACAGCCGCCAAAAATTGTTGCCGCCCATCGTTGGTTTTTGAACAGGTTGGCCCTCTTGCTTCTCCTCCTCATCTTTCATATTGTTCCAATTTTTACCAAACATATTGATCCTTTATCATAAAGGCGGCAATGCCAGTGGCCCATGATTTCTCTTTCGAACAGTCAATTGTTTGCTTCGTGTCGGACACAGTAGTTATTTGACATTGCACAATACCTGATTTGCCCTTGTACATTTCATAGTATAGAGGAGGTCGTTTTGGTTGTCCTCATTCGGCTAGGCGGTCTTTTCAACAAGAAATAGCTATCTTGGGGATGGCGCTTTTCACCCGAATGGGTGATCCTCTCGCAGACGACCGGCCTACCGGCCCGGAGTCAGCCCAATCAAACAGCCAGATTCAGGCCAACATATAACCGGTCATTACGTTACCTCCTGCGCTAGGGTTGGACAATCGACAGCCCCATTTTCCGGTACGGGGCTAAAGTGTCTGCTGAAATCTCGGCTTCGGTCACCAGATGGGTCAGCTCGCTGAGCGGGCCGACGGTGTAGGTGGTGGCCGTGCCCAGCTTGTCGGCGGTGGCCAGAGCCGCGACCTCGGCAGCGCTGGCAATCATGGCCCGCTTGACGTGCCCCTCCTCCAGATGGGGCACGCTGAGGCCGACATCGGGATGCAGGCTGCACACCCCCAACAGGCAGAGATCGGCCCGGATTTGGCTTAGCGCCTCGACCGTGGCCGCGCCGACCGTCACCAGCGACTCCTTCAACAGACAGCCGCCGATCAAAACCACCTCGATGTGGGCATAGTCGGCCAGGGCGACGGCCACCGCCGGGCTGTTGGTGATGATGGTCGCCTGCAAATCGACGGGCAGCCGGTGGGCTGCCTGGACCATCGTCGTCCCGCCATCCATAATGATGACCTGCCCCTGTTGGATCAACCCGACGGCGGCGGCGGCTATGGCGCTTTTGGCCGGCAACGATTGCTGCTGCCGCACGGTAAAGGCAGCCACCGCCGGCGAGGCCGGCAGCGCCCCACCGTGGACCCGTTGCAGCAAGCCCGCCCCGGCCATCCGCCGCAAATCCCGCCGGATCGTATCCTCGGAGACATCGAGGAGGCGACTCAGGTCGGTAGCCACCACCTTGCCCTCTTTTTTTAATGTCGCCAAGATGTACTGTTCTCGTTCTTCTTTGAGCATCATTGTTTTTTCTGATATACTTCTCGTTTTTGCGTTTTTATCATTGACAATCATTGAAAATTCGTGTAAAATCTTATTTATAATTGTAGAGAAGTTACAAGGCCATGTCAAATCTTGACTAACAGCGTTTGTAAAACAATTTGCTAAATTGTGATGGTTCACAAATAGGTTGACACTTTCTTACCCGCCGGATTGAACAACGTCACCCCGTAAAACGAAAAACGTGAAACGTAAGCGGTTATTTTGTCAAAATCATTACGTTTTGCGCTTTACGTTTTACGACGTTGTCAACCAAATTTCTTGGGGATATGAACCATCCCGCTAAATTGTTCCGGTTTGGAGGTTCGTCACGGCGCAAATTGCTAATTTGCGCTACAAGAAAGGAGACACACTGTGTCTAATGCAACGCTTTCACCCCCGGTTCTGCAAACAGGCCCGGATAAATTGTGGAAAACCGTCAGTTATTACGCCGCCTTTATCGGCCTGGGATTGGCCAACGCCTCGCTGGGGCCGACGCTGCCGGGACTGGCCGAGAACACCCGCACCGGATTGCGGGAAATCAGCTTTCTGTTTACGGCTCGCTCTCTGGGCTATCTCATCGGCTCGTTGCTGGGGGGGCGGCTCTACGACCGGGTTCCGGGCCACGCGGTGATGGCCGTTATGATTGTCGGCATCGTGGTCACGTTGGCCCTGGCCCCGGTGGTCTCCCAATTGTGGCTGCTGACTGCTATTTTGCTGTTGTTAGGGCTGGCCGAGGGGGGGCTGGATGTGGGCGGCAACACCCTCCTGGTCTGGGTTCACCGGGGGAATGTCGGCCCTTTTATGAACGGTCTCCATTTCTTCTTCGGTGTGGGGGCCTTTCTGTCGCCAATCATCATCGCCCAGGCCCTTCTACAGGGGGGCGGGGTCACGTGGGCTTACTGGGCGCTGGCCTTGTTGATTTTGCCGGTGGCTCTGCTCCTGCTGCGCCAGCCCAGCCCACAGGCCCGCACTCCCTCTGAGGCGGCGGATACCGACGAGCCGATCAATGTCTGGCTGGTGGTCCTGCTCGCCGCGTTCTTTTTTCTCTACGTCGGCTCGGAGGTCAGCTTTGGCGGCTGGATCTTCACCTACGCCACCACGCTGGGCATTACCGATGAAGCGGTCGCCGCCTACCTGACCTCGGCCTTCTGGGGAGCGTTGACCGCCGGTCGTTTGCTGTCGATCCCGCTGGCAACCCGGCTGCGGCCCCGGACTATTCTGCTGACCGATCTGTTGATCTGCCTGGCCAGCCTCGGCCTGATTTTGCTGCTGCCCGGTTCGCTACTGGCCGTCTGGGTGGGCACGCTGGGCCTGGGTCTGGGGATGGCCTCGATTTTCCCGACCCTGTTGGCCTTTGCCGAGCGGCGGATGCCCATCACCGGCCAGGTGACCAGCTTCTTCTTCGTCGGGGCCAGCCTGGGCGGAATGAGCCTGCCCTGGCTGATCGGCCAACTGTTTGACGCCGTCGGTCCCCGCGTGGTGATGCTGGCCATTCT
>CAZWZZ010000495.1:3427-5337 GCA_964638395.1 uncultured Caldilineaceae bacterium | reverse complement strand
CATTGTTCATTGTTCATTGTTCATTGTTCATTGTTCATTGTTCATTGTTCATTGTCTCATTGTCTCATTGTCTCATTGTCTCATTGTCTCATTGTCTCATTGTCCACCCGCCTATCTTACCATAACTCCCTGAAACGCGGGAATCGGGGCCGAACAAACGTGCTTTCCGGGTGTGAGCGTCCTTCGTCTCGATTGTCTGACCGGGCAAGCTGTGGTATACTATTAACGTAACATAAAATGAATCTAAGCGGGTGTATATCGCTTGTGGGGCAGATTTTAGGCCGTTTGGAAGGTTAGATAGATTGGAAGAGTTGGAAGGTTGGAAGGTTGGCCACAGGGTCAACCGCCAAGCGTCTAGCCTGCCATTGTTTGTTGGCGACAGAGGATGACTTCAAACTCGCGCCCCAATCGAAATGCTCCCGGTGATTACCGCTGCTTGGTTAAAATCTGTTGGCTGATAAACGCACTTACCAATTTGATGAAACATAATCCCTTACCCAGATTAGACCAGGCTGAGGCTCTGAGAGAGACGTTACTCCCTTTTTGCCGCCTTTCCCCCGGCGAAATCTGGTCCGACCCCACGGGGCAGCACCAGGTTGGTTGTTTAGATGCGACTCAGGTTGAACAAATCGAGAGGCTAATGGCGGGCGAACCGGCCACTCTGGCCATCCACGACCCGCCCTATAACCTTGTCGCTTTTGAAGAGAGAAGCCTGGCAGATTACATCGCCTGGTGTCGCCGCTGGCTACGGAACACCTGGCACAGTTTGGCCGCCGATAGCGCCCTCTACGTCTGGCTGGGGGCTGACCAGCGGCATCATTTCCAACCCCTGCCCGATTTTATGCTGCTCATGCGGGAGTTCGAGTTTCAGCCGAGGAGCTTCCTGACGATGCGCAATCAACGGGGGTATGGCACGCAGAAAAATTGGATGGCGGTACGCCAGGAGTTGCTCTACTACACCAAAGGAGAGCCATTTTTCGAGGTGCAATACACCGACATCCCCAAGATATTACGGGGCTACTACAAAACCGTCAACGGCAAAACGACCGAAAATTTGGAGCGGGGCAAATCGGACACCCTCCGCCCCGGCAACGTCTGGGTCGATATTCAGCAGGTCTTTTATCGCCGCGAGGAGAATGTGTCCGGCTGTTACGCCCAGAAGCCGCTCCGGGCCATCGAGCGCATCATCCAGGCCAGTTCCCGGCCCGGCGAGCTGGTCATCGACTTTTTCAGCCATTCCGGGGCCACGCTCATCGCCGCCGAGCAGCAGGCGCGGCGCTGTTTCACCCTCGACATCGACCCGCTCTATTGCGAAATCACCATCCGCCGCCTGGAACACCTCCGCCAAACCGGTCGCCTCGGCTGGCAAAACAGCAATCCGTTCGAGGCGGAGTTAGCGAAGCTATCATAATTATACCGACTTTGGCTAGTTGGAGAACCATATGGACATAGGAACCGTAAAAGCAGTCAATATTGAAAATGAAATGAAGGTGGCCTACCTCGATTACGCCATGAGCGTCATCGTGTCGCGGGCGCTGCCGGATGCGCGAGACGGCCTCAAGCCGGTCCATCGCCGCATCCTGTATGGGATGTATGATATGGGCATCCGCTACAACACGCCCTATCGCAAGAGCGCCCGGATCGTCGGGGATGTGTTGGGTAAGTACCACCCCCACGGCGACACGGCGGTGTATGACGCGATGGTGCGGATGGCCCAGGATTTTTCGATGCGCTACCCCCTGGTCGATGGGCAGGGGAACTTCGGCAGCCTCGACGGGGACAGCCCGGCGGCAATGCGGTATACCGAGGTGCGGTTGACCCGCATCGCCCAGGAGATGCTGCTCGACATCGACAAGAACACCATCGACTTTGCCGAGAATTTCGACGGCAGCCTGGAAGAGCCGATTGTT
>CAZWZZ010000495.1:1496-3327 GCA_964638395.1 uncultured Caldilineaceae bacterium | reverse complement strand
CGCATCGCCGACCTGGCCCGCGACGGTAAGCTGAAGGATGTCTCCGATCTGCGGGATGAGTCGGACCGGGCCGGCCTGTCCATCGTCATCGAGCTGAAGCGGGGGGCGCAGCCGAAGAAGGTCCTCAACCAACTGTATAAGTATACCCAGTTGCAATCCACCTTCGGCATCAATATGTTGGCTCTGCTGGATGGTGTGCCCCGGGTGCTGCCCCTCAAACGCTCCCTGCTGGCCTACATCGAGCATCGCCAGGAGGTCATCACCCGCCGCACCCAGTTCGAGCTGGACAAGGCCCAGAAACGTGCCCATATTTTGGAGGGTTTGCGGATTGCCCTGGAGCATCTGGATGATGTTATCCAGACCATCCGCCAGAGCGAGGATGCCGAGAGCGCCCGCACCCAGTTGATGACCAAATTTAGCCTGAGCGAGGTGCAGGCCCAGGCTATTCTGGATATGCAGTTGCGCCGCCTGGCCGCTCTGGAACGGCAGAAGATCGAGGATGAGTATAAAGAGGTGATGGCCACCATCGCCCATCTCGAAGATTTGCTGGCCTCGCCCCACAAGATTTTGGCCCTCATCAAAGAGGATTTGGATGATCTCAAGGAGCGGTATGGCGACGAGCGGCGCACCCGGATTTTGGTCGGGGTGGATGGCGCGATTGATGAGGCGGACCTGGTCAAGGATGAGGCAGTGCTGATCTCCATCACCCATCAGGGCTACATCAAGCGCGTCCCGGCCCGCACCTATCGCAGCCAGGGGCGGGGCGGGCGGGGCGTGACCGGAATGGCCACCCGTGACGAGGATTTTGTCGAGTTTCTCTTCGCCGCCAGCACCCTGGACACCATCCTCTACTTCACCGACAAAGGCAAGGTCTATTCGGAGAAAGCATACCAGGTGATTGATGCCAGCCGCACGGCCAAAGGCTCGGCCATCGTCAACCTGATTAACATCGAGCCGGGGGAGAAGATTACGGCCACCGTCGCCGTGCCGGATTTCGACCAGGCTGAATATTTGATGATGCTGACCCGCAAAGGGCGCATCAAACGCACCGACCTCAGCGAGTTCGAGTCGGTTCGGCCCAGCGGTTTGATTGCCATCAATCTGGACAGCGATGATGCGTTGGGCTGGGTCAAGTTGACTGATGGCGAGAGTGAGGTGGTGGTTGTCTCCAAACAGGGGCAAGCCATCCGCTTCCACGAGGATGATGTCCGCTCGATGGGCCGCACGGCGGCCGGCGTGGGGGCCATGCGCTTCAAGGGCAAGGATGCGGTGTGTGGCATGGACATCGTGCTGCCCAACCACGATCTGCTGGTGGTCACCGAAAAAGGTTTTGCCAAGCGCACCCCCCTGACCGAGTACAGCACCCAACGACGGAACGGCTCCGGCGTCCGCACCCTGGCCAAAAGTCTATCCAAGACGGGCCAGGTGGTAGCCACCCGCATCGTCTCGGATGAGGGGGATGTCACCCTCATCTCGCGGGATGGGATGATGATCCGCACGGCCTTGAAGAGTATCCCCCAGATGGGGCGCTCCACGCGGGGTGTAACGGTGATGAACCTGAAAAAGGATGATGTCGTGGCCTCGGCGGCGGTCTTGACCCCGACCGAAACCACGCGAGCCGGCAAGAAGGGGCGTGGTCAACAGGCCGCTGAGGAGGAAGGCTCGACCAACGGCCAGACCCCCGCTCCCCTGACCCCGGATGACGAGGCCGGGGAGATGTCGAGCAACGGCCAACCGGCCTGATTCTCCCTGACCTACCCCCAACTTTGCCCTTGTCGGGCGAACGTCGTACAATCGAACAGTTAACCATAATCGCCAGACCGCAGAGAAC
>CAZWZZ010000495.1:0-1396 GCA_964638395.1 uncultured Caldilineaceae bacterium | reverse complement strand
CTATGCTATTAACCCGTATTATTACGGCGCTTGTCGCCTTTCCGGTGGTGGCCGGGGCTGTCTTTGCCGGGGGGGTGTGGTTCCTGGCAGCGGTGGCCGTCATCGCCCTTATTGCCGGCTGGGAATTTGGCCGCATGATGGCCGTCGGCGGCTACAAGACGACCCCGGCCATTACCCTGTTGCTGATTGGGCTGTTACTGTTCGAGACCCAGCGCTCCGATATGAACCTCGATTGTGTGCTGAGTTTTATTCTTTTTGTATCCATCGTCTGGCAACTGTTCCGGGCCGACAGCACCGCCCCGACGACCGATTGGGCCTTGACCCTGGCCGGGGGGCTGTACATCGGCTGGGGCGCGGCTCACGTCGTCGCTCTGCGCCAGTTGGCCGATGGCGTAGCCTGGGTCTGGCTGGCTCTGCTGGCCACCTGGGGCGCGGATATCTTCGCCTATGCAGCCGGGCGCACGCTGGGCCGCCGCAAGCTGTGGCCCCGTCTCAGCCCCAAAAAGACGTGGGAGGGACTGGGCGGGGGCTTTCTGGGCGGCCTCATCGGAGCGTTGATCGTCATCCTGCTGTTCGATTTGAATTGGCTCGATGCTTTGATTGTAGGGGCCATCGTGCCCGGCGTCTCCCTCTTCGGCGACCTGTCCATCTCGATGATGAAGCGGCACGTCGGCGTCAAAGACTCCTCCAACCTCTTCCCCGGCCACGGCGGTTTCCTGGACCGGCTGGACAGTATGCTCCTGGTCAGCGTCGTGGTCTATCATTACGCCGTCTGGGTGGCCTTTTTGACGCCGTGAGGATTAATGAGCGTGAATCGATTGATCCAGCACCTCGGTCACCCATTGGTTCAGGCTTTTACCGGCGGCGGCTGCTCTCTCCGCAATTTCGGCGTGCAACTGGGGGGACACACGCAGGTTGAACTTGCCCGAATAGGCTTTGCGTGGCGCTACGCCATCCTCCTCGCACATCTCAAGAAAAACCTGCAACGACGTTTCACCTTCCCGGCGCAAGCCATCAATATCTTTGGCGTAAAAATCAGCCCCGCCATTGAGGCCGATAAATTCGCCTCGGAACATGTCAATGTCCGGGTCATACTGGATAATCGCCCGGTAGCCGTTGATGTCCATTGTGTTCATCATGGGTTCACTCCATTTTCTTTCAACCATTTACGAATACTGGCCACCGCCCCTTTGTCTGTGTCTGGGGATAGTACCATATATTGGTACTGTGTCAAGAGAGGCTATACTGATGGAAGGGTGGAAGATTGGTCATAAGCCTAATAAACAGCCTTCCAAGTCTTCCATGCTTCCAAACGGTCTAAAATCTACCCCCAAACTGAAAGGTAGCTCTGCATTAAACCGTGATTGAGGAGCAACCGCCCCCGCAGGCCGATAAA